>JAYZVO010000168.1:0-15123 GCA_036155555.1 Myxococcota bacterium | reverse complement strand
GCAAACTGGGGCGGCGCCTCGCTTGCCCAGCGCACCCTGGCGTGCTCTTACAACCTCAAGATCTGGCTGGACATGTCCTTGATCCTCGAGGCGATCTCGACCGTTGCCTCGTAGCTCGTGCGCGCTTGCGTGAGCCTGGAGATGGTGTCAGCGAAGTCGGCGTCGGTCTCACCGCTCGCGGCGATCTCGCTCTGGAGGACGAGGTTCTCGCCGAAGGCGCGCGAATGATCGATCGCCTCGAGCTCGTGGCCAGCGTGCTGACGCGCGCGGATGACATCACCGAGCGATGTGTCGAGCTGTGCGATCGAGTCGCGCACTTGATCAGGACGCTTCGAGACCAGATGATCCTCGAGCGCGGTCAAGGTCGCCATCGCGCCGCCCGCGTTGCTAAATATCTCGTCGCCCGCGAAATACTTGACCCTGGAGGTGTCTCCCACGCTGACCTCACGCGCGGTGGCAGACCCCTGGTAGGCGCCAAACTCATCGAAGGGGCGCGTGTCTTCTGCTACGCCCGAGAAGACATACTTGCCGTCAAAGCGCGTGTTTGCCACGTCGATCAACGCGTCCTTGAGCGCGCGAACCTCCTCGGCTGCCGCGACCATCTGCTCCTGGGGCATGGCCTCGTTGGCAAACTGCACCGAGAGCTCACGCGCTCGCGAGAGGATGTCGACCGCGCTATCGAGCACAGAGTCTGCGTGACGAAAATAATCCTCGGCCTTCTCACCGCTCTTCATGAAACTCCCCTGGCGCTCGGACTCCTGACGCAGCCTCGAGGCTGCGCCAAACGAGGTCGGATCATCCGACGCGAGCATCACGCGCTTGCCTGTGAGCGCCTCCTCGGTGGCGCGTTGTTGCTCGACGGCCAGCTTGGAAAGCTGCCGCGAGGAGGTCCTCATACGAAGTCGATCGCTTACACGCATCGTGCCTCTCCTTGTATCGAGGCGATGAGAATCATCGCCCTACTCACCGTCTGTTTTCGAAGTGAAAGTCAGCGGCGAGGAGTGAGTTATCCTGCCCTCTTCTCGCCGCGCGATTAACGCAACGAGAGGACGGTACCGAGCATCTCGTCGGCGACCGTGATCAGCTTGGCGGATGCCTCGAAGGCATGCTTTGCCTCGGTCATGGCCACGAGCTCTTCTTCCAGCGAGACACCGCTGATGGACGCTTGCACATCCTCCAGGTGCGCGAGCGCGCCATTTGACGCCTCGAGCTCGAGTGAGGTCGTCTCGATGATCTGCCCCAACGAGGTCGCGCTCTGACGCAATGCCGCCTGAGGAGTCTTCCCCCCGACGCCACCGCCACCGATGATGGCCGCGTCCTGGAGCGCCGCGAGCGCCTGGATGTTGATGTTTCCTCCAGGCACGTTGCCAGCCGCCGAAGCCGCCGCCACGAGCCCAGGATCGTCCACGATCTCTCGCGCCACCGCGAGCGAGCTGCTCGCCTCGGCCGCGTCGAAGGTAAAGAGTGGGCGGCCCGTGTTGCCATCGAGCCCGAATCCTTGCGAATGCACCGCGTTTGCCTCGTTGGCAAAGTCGCGCGCGAAGGTCTCGAGCTCGGCCAACTGAGAGCCGATCACTTGCCTGTCTGCGTCAAAAATCCCGCCGAGTTCTCCGCCGATCTTCCCCAACGTGCGGCCGTTCGAGCTCTTCAAGCTCATCTCGCCAGCCGCCGAGACATCGAGTGAGAGAGGTCGCGCGCGACCTCCTTCGACGAGCGCTGCGCCATCCTGCGTGATCAGGTTCACAGCGCCGTTTTTCCCCGGCACGACGCGCGCGCCGATCGAATCAGAGACTTGCGCGACGAGCTTGTCGCGCGCGTCCACGGCCTCCGGCCCTCCCTGGCCGCTCATGATCTCCTGATCGTAGGCCGCGATTTGCGAGAGCTTGGCGTTGATCGAGTTGACCGTATCGCCAGCCTTCTGTTGGCCAAGCTCTCTCGCCCTCGTGAGCGCGCCATGGCGTTGCTGGACACCTTGCGCCAGCGATCGCGCGCGCTCGACAAACTCGCGACGCGTCGTCGCATCGCCCGGATTGGACTCGAGCTCTCGCACCGTCGAGAAGAAATCACCGACGCGCTCGCTCAGGTCATGCCCCTCACCATTGACGAGCCCTTCGGTAAAGGTCGCGATCTCGAGCTTGGCGCGATGATGCCCGCTCTCGCCGCGGTACTCGGGCACGAATCGATCGGCGAGAGGAGCGTCGATGGAGCGCCTCTCGCCGGTCGTCACGCCGAGCATTTGACCACCGACCGCGCCGCCCAGAGTCTCGAGCGAGGTGCGCTGACGGCGATAGCCTTCGGTCGAAGCATTGGCGACGTTGTTGTGAATCGTCGAGATCTTGCGTTGTTGGGCTCCGGCGGCGCCGCTCCCCATGCGCAACAAGGTCGTCAGGCTGGTCATCTTCTCACTCCTCAGGCGCGGCGCTGGATCAAGGACCCGCCACGAGAACGCATGCGCCCAGAGCGATCGTATCCTGTCGCTTCCGGGCGGCGCTGCAAGCGCTCGAGGCAGGCATCGATCCAACCGATCGAGCGCTTCGAGAGCGCGTTGTTTTTCTCTTGCAGTTCGAGCACTTCGAGTTCCATGGCGAGCAGACGATGCGAGAGGCGCATGAGCAACTGAGCATCCTCACCCTCGAGACACATCGCCAGCTCCTCGAGCGCCATGGGCAAGCGCTGCGGCAAGGCGTCGATGTGTTGCCCCGAGTCGACCCAGTGGCGCACGAGCAACCCTCTGTAGGCCGAGCCGCTGGCGAGGAGGTCGTCCAAACACACCTCCTTTTGCGGCAACAGCGTCATGAGCTCCTCGATCTCGAAACCGCGGATAAGCGCGGCCTCGCGGCGCAGCAACTGCGCGAGCTCGTCAAACCTCGCCTCCAACAGCTCCAATGCGGCCAGGAGCTCTCGGGTTCGTGTCGTCTCGGGGGGCGTCGCGGCTACTTGCATATCCATCGCTTCTGCTCTCGCTATCTCTTCAAGCTCGCTTCCAGCAGGATCATCGGCACACCTCTTCGAGGATTTAGGGACACTTCGTCAGGGAGAGCATGTTCGAACCGCAACCTCGCGCCGAGTGCTGTGGATCACAACCTAACCTCCTTTGAAGCAAGACATTTGCGTCAAATCGCCTCATGCTCCAGAATCACACTCCCGCGAGCGTGCGCGCTTGTTTGTCCGTGAGGGAGCCCTCGACCTATGCAACAAACACTTCGACAGACCGGATGGCTGCTTTTGGCAGCCCTCTTCTTGCTCTCTTGCGGAAGACATCGAGGCGCTCTGGACGAGCACCGACTCATCACCAACCCGAACGCCCCGAACATTCTCTTCACGCTCGATCCGAGCGCGCGATGCTCACCACTTCGAGAGAACACCAGCGACGTTTGCCAGAGCTTTCACCGTGAACTCGTGGAGCTCGAGGAGCGCGTCGCCGCCTCCAACCTCGACGGGCACACGCTGCGCGTCGTGGGCGTGATGTCCTACTATGGCCTCTGGCTCAAGCAGGATAACCAGCAGGCGCGAACAGCCCTCGCCGCCTCGTGCAAGACCTACGGAGATCAGCTCGGATGCGTCTACCTCGACGCGCTCCTGATCGAAGAGAAGTCAGGGAGCGCGCGCGCTCGAGCGATCGGCTCGCTGACAAAGCGTTGCATCGAAGATCAACCCGACGCCTGCGAGCTTTTGGCGATTTCACAGATCGTTTACACGCGCGAGGAGCTCGCGGCGCAAAGCCAGGAGCTCCTCGGATATTGTGAGGACGAGACCCTCACGACGCATGTGGGCGCTTGCCTCGCAGGGCTCACGTTCTTGCGGCAGGTCGACGAGGTGCTCGCCTACCCCTCGCACGTGCAGGTCCTCGAGCGAAAGCTGGCCAGAGACCCCGCCTTGCTCACGCGTTACCTCTTCTACATGCAGGACGCCAACCTCGACGAGTTCGCCCGCTTCGAGCTGCGAGGCTCGGTCACGGATCAGCAGCAAGAACTGATGCGCAGCGTGGCAATGCTCCAGGACTTGCTCAATGACTTGCTCCGAGTCCTCGAGAGCAAGGTGAGCCCCTGGAGTGTGCTCGCACATGTCACCTACGTGACGCTGCTCCACGACTTCGCAGACCTGCTAGAGAACGCACCGATGCCACAGGGCCTGAACTCCGACCAAGCGAGGATCTGGGAAGAGCAGTGGAAGACGCAGAACGGCCCGCTGATCCGAAGCATCGGCGACAAGGCCGAGGCGCTCTCCGCCCCGACCATGCTCGAGCTCTTCTCGGCAGATACTCGAGGTTACTGGGCTTACGCGAAGCTCTACCGAAGCTGGGACTAGCGCGCACCTTCTGACATCTCTCTGCTCACGCATCGGGCAAGCCGCCGTGCTCGCTCCAGTCGACCTGCATCGTCGGGTGTTGGCGCTCGGCAGCATCCGAGGCGCCGACCTCGAGCTCCATCTGACGCATCAATGACGCGACGTTCTCCAACCTCGAGGTCGCATCCTCATCCTCGAACCCTTCCCCCTCGTAGAGCGCATCGTGCGCGTTGTCGTCACCCCTGTCCGCATCCCCGAGCAAGGAGGAGAGCAACGCAGGCATATCCTCGATCTGCTGGGTGGAGCGCTGGTCGATGGGCGCCTGAACTTGCACGGTCGCTTCCTCCGAGGATGCCGCTCCTTTCAAGCCCTCGCGCGCGAGCTGCTTCGAGAACGCTGTCATATCGACAGGCTGCGTGGGAGAGATCTGGTTGGCGGGCGTATTGAATGGCCGCGTCACGAGCGCGGCGCGACGCTCCTCCAGGACCAGCTCAGGTTGAGGACTCGGGGCGGTCACGGCCTCGATTTCATCCTGGGTGTCACCGAAGTCAACCTCTTCCATGGGCACGAGCACGCTCCCCGAGTCAAACTCTCGAAAATCTGCCATGTCGAGTTTTTCCGTCGCCATTTCAGGACGTTCGACGCTCGCGGGTGCAGCGAGCAACGCCTCGTCCTCGAGCGTCTCGCCGCCAAATGCGTCGAACGCCGGGGGGTGTGGTGTTGGCGTTCGAGGAGGTGCGAGCGAAGCCTCGGAGAGGATCGCGTCAGCCTCGAGTGGTTGTGTCACATGGACGTTGTCCGGCGCGCTCGGTTTGAAAGAAGGCGAG
Organism: Myxococcota bacterium; assembly: GCA_036155555.1. GTDB lineage: Bacteria > Myxococcota_A > Bradymonadia > Bradymonadales > Bradymonadaceae > JAYZVO01. The sequence goes on along the minus strand of JAYZVO010000168.1, from coordinate 10,009 downwards.
CTATCGCTGACCAGAGGAGACGCCGCGCGTTGTTCGGTCGCGACCTCCGCAGGAGGCGAAACCGCAGGCTCACCGAGCAAATCATCGATCGACGGCGCGCTCAGGTTGACTGGTTGGTAGCTCGTGATGCGCTCTCCGGTGGAGAATTGCTCCTTGCCGCGCACGCGCGCTGACAGGGGCGCGATGGCGGCGTCTCTGTTCGTCTCTTCTTCTTCACGCCTTGATTCTGGAGTGGACCATTTGGGCGCCTCGGTCGCGCGCCTGGAGAGCCCCCACTGCACGAGCAGGAAAGCGACGACGCCCCAAACCAGCGCCACGAGGCTCGACGCGACGCGGTTTGGGATAAACATGCTCGCGGCCACACCGGGCGCGGCGACGGCAAAGAAGCCGATCGCGCCCCACAGATTCGTATTGTTCTTCTTCTCGCTCATGCCAGTTCCTCCACTGAGTTCTTGCGGCGAGCAAGGAAACGGAATCACTCCTCTCGCCGCGTCATCTTCCTGTCCCACATCTCGGTTTTCGGGAGGGCACGCGGAGAAGTTGTGTGAAAAATGCGAGTTTTTTTGATCCAGGCTCTAGATCGTGCGCGGAAGTGTCGTATGTTGGAGGGAGAAGGCCCGCGCAGAAGCCACAAGGGGGGTCTCGTCATGCGCGGAACGTGGAGTTGGAACGTGAAGACTATCGAGCAAGCCCTGAGTGAAATCGCTCGAGGGACACCACAAGCTGGCGAGGCATTCTTCGAAGCGCTCGTGAAGAACCTCGTGTGTGTCCTCGGGGTTCGCTACGCATTTGTCGCTGTGCCCGACAACCCCAGCCCCTCACACAAATCACTCCGCATGTTGGCTTGCTGTAACGACGGCGAGCTTGTCGAGCCCTTCTCTTACAAGCTCTCGGGGACCCCATGTGAAGAGCTCCAGGACTCCGAGCTCTGCTTCCACAAACAGAACGTCCAGGAGCTCTACCCGAGCGATGACTTGCTGTCCGAGATGGGGGTCGAAGCATACCTGGGCGTGCCGCTTGTCTCGAACCAGGACAGGTTTTTGGGCATCCTCGTGGTCTTGCATGACGCGCCTTACGAGGACACCACCAACATCGCGCGTGATGTGCTGATGATCTTCGCGCAGCGCGCCTCAAGCGAGCTCGAGCGCCTCGAGGAAGAGACGCAACGCCACCTGAGCGAGAAGAAGTTGCGCATGGCGCTCGAAGCCGCGCGCATGGGCACATGGGAGTGGGACATCACGCGAGGACAGATCCAGCTCTCTCCTCGCGCGGCGCGTCTGTATGGAATCACTCGGGCGCAACCTCGCATCAACACCGAGATTTACCTCGGCTACGTCCACCCCGAAGATCGCCCGACCGTCAAAAAGATCATGCTCGACTGCCTGAGCGGCTCTTGCGACGAGTTCACCTTTGCTCACCGCCGCGAGGCCGCCTCCGAGGACTTCCCCAAGTGGGTCGAGCTTCGAGGACAGGTCACCAAAGATAAAAACGGCGCCCCTGTTTCACTCGTGGGCACGGTGACAGACATCTCGCAACGCAAGGCGTTGGAATCACAGCTCTTGCACGCGCAAAAGATGGAGGCGATGGGGCGCCTCGCGGGCGGGATCGCGCACGACTTCAACAACCTGCTGACCGTGATCATGAGCTCGGGGGATCTGCTAGCGGAAGAAGTCCGAGAGCTGGACCCGAGATCGCAGGCGCCCCTGCTGGAGTTGATCGAACCCTTGCAGCACGCTTCGGATCGCGGCGCTTCGCTCACGCGCCAGCTGCTCGCGTTCGCGCATCGCCAGGTCACGACCCCGCGCCTCATCGCGCTGGATCGCGTGCTCAATGATATCGCCCGTCTGCTGCAACGGGTCCTGGGCGAGGATATCTCGCTGGCGGTCGAGCTCGCCGCAGAGCTCCCCCCTGTTTACATCGACACTAACCAGTTCGAACAAGTCATGCTCAACCTCGCGGTCAACTCGCGAGATGCCATGCCCGCTGGAGGACTCCTCTCGATCAAGAGCCGCGCAGCGACGCTCGAGGAAATCCCACCCACCGCCAACCATGAGAAGTGGCTCATGGTCGAAATCACAGACAATGGTATGGGGATGGACGAGGAGGTCTGCGCGCAAGCGTTCGAGCCCTTCTTCACCACGAAAGGGAGCGGCAAGGGCACGGGGTTGGGGCTCGCGACGAGCCGTTCGATCATCGAGCAGTTTGGCGGCTCCATCTGGCTCGAGAGCACGCTGGAAGGTGGCACCACTTGCTCGATCCTGCTCCCTGGCGCGACCCGAGAAGAGACCAACCTCGGGCTCCATGTTCGCGAAATCAGCCAGAGCTCACCCATCGGCGATGAAGTGATCCTCATCGCTGAAGACGACCTCCTGGTTCGCAGCGTCGCGGTCTCCTGCTTCAGCACGCTCGGCTACCACGTCCTCGAAGCACAGGACGGGCTCGAGGCGGTCGAGATCGCGCACGAATACGATGGAGACATCGCGCTCGTGCTCACAGACATTTTGATGCCGCGTATGAACGGCGACGAGCTCGCGCGGCACATCGCAGAGGTGCGGCCTGATACGCGCATCGTGTTCACCACCGGATACATCGGCGACGAGCGGCTGCACGAACTCATCACCGAACAACAGCACCCGATCATCCCCAAACCCTACACGCCGAGCATGCTCGCGAGGCGTGTCCGCGAAGAACTCGATCGCCCTCCCAGGCCCCGACGCAACCTCTGAGACGTGTCGAAGTTGACCACCGCATCGATTGCATCGATGATGGGAGCGCTCGATTCTTTTCTCCCATCTCGAGGTGAATGATGGCTTGGTGGATGATCGCCTTGATCGTAGCCGCGTCCTTTCTTTTGCTCGTCCTGGTCTATGATCTCATACAGACCAAGCACGCGATCCTTCGCAACTTCCCGATCATCGGTCACTTCCGTTACATCCTGGAGTCCGTCGGGCCGGAGCTGCGACAGTACATCGTCACCAACAACGACGAGGAGCGGCCCTTTAGCCGCGATCAACGAAGCTGGGTCTACGCCTCATCCAAGAAGGAGAACAACTACTTCGGGTTTGGCACCGACAACGACCTCGAGCTCTCGCCAAACTACTTCATCATCAAGCACTCCGTCTTCCCACTGCACGAGCCGCAGAAGGGCGAAGATGGCTACGATGAGAAGCACAACATCCCGTGCGCCAAGGTCATGGGCGCGTGGCGAAAGCGCGAGCACGCGTTTCGCCCAGACTCCGTGATCTCGCTCTCTGCGATGAGCTTCGGTTCGCTGAGTCACGCTGCGGTCGAAGCGATCAACCGAGGTTGCGAGTACAGCAACGCGCTCCACAACACGGGCGAGGGGGGCATCTCGCCCTATCACGACCATGGCGCAGGGCTCATCTTCCAGCTGGGCACCGGCTACTTTGGCGCCCGTGACGAGCACGGGCGCTTTAACATGGAAATGCTCAAGGAGCGCGTCGCGCGCTACAACGTGCGCGCCATCGAGATCAAACTCAGCCAGGGCGCGAAGCCGGGGCGAGGTGGCGTGTTGCCTGGCGCCAAGGTCACGCCAGAGATTTCCAAGATCCGTGGCATCCCGATCGGCAAGGACTGCTTGAGCCCTGCCTACCATCGAGAGTTTAGCAACGCCGACGAGCTGCTCGACTTCGTCGAGCACATCGCGCAAGAGACAGGACTCCCGGTGGGCATCAAGTCCGCTGTGGGAGATCTGTCATTCTGGGAAGAGCTCGCGAGCTTGATGGAGAGCGGCGAGCGTGGGGTCGACTACATCGCTATCGATGGCGGCGAAGGCGGAACGGGGGCGGCGCCGCTGGTCTTCTCCGACCACGTCTCACTCCCCTTCAAGATCGGGTTCTCGCGCGTCTACAGCATCATGGCGCGGCACAACCTCCACGAAAAAATCGTGTTCATCGGCTCGGGCAAGCTCGGCTTCCCGCAATCCGCGCTGTTTGCCTTCGCCATGGGCTGCGACATGGTCGCCGTGGCGCGCGAGGCGATGCTCGCGATCGGTTGCATCCAGGCGCAACAGTGCCAGACGGGCCATTGCCCCACGGGCGTCGCGACGCAAAACAAGTGGCTCGTGCGTGGCCTCGACCCGACGCACAAGTCCGCGCGTCTGGCCAACTACATCATCACCTTGCGCAAGGAGCTCATGTGGCTCGTGCGCGCTTGCGGCTTGGCGCATCCTGGCATGATCACGATGGAGAACTTCGACGTGCTCGACGAGCACTTCCACACCACCAACCCGCGCGAGCTCTTTGGCTACGAGGCAGGTTGGGGGAGCCCCGGCAAGGAGAACCTGGACAAGCTAAGAGAGCTCCTCCCTTGAAAACGCGAGGTCGTGGGTAAAACATCGTTCACTGCGACCTCGGCACAGCCTGGCGCATACTCCCTGTCCCCCCTCCTTTGCGCGAGGCGTATTCGTGATCTCTCACATCTTGCAAGGTCTCCTCGGCCTCCTCGGTTTCCTGGCGCTCGCGGTCGCGATGAGCGAGCGCCGAAAGAGCATCCCATGGAAGAGCCTGGGCGTGGCGCTCGTCATGCAGTTCGTGCTGGCGCTCGCGATGCTAAAGCTCCCTTTCTTGCGCTCCGCGCTCTCCTGGTTGAGCAGCGGCGTCGAGGTCATCAAGGCCGCCTCGGACGAAGGCGCGAGGTTCATGTTTGGCTACCTCGCTGGTGGCCCAACTCCCTATGAGCTGGCCAACCCGGACGCGAACTTTGTCGTCGCCTTCCAGGTGCTGCCATTGATTTTGGTCGTGAGCGCGCTCAGCTCCGTGCTCTTTCACGTCGGCGTGTTGCCGCGCATCATCGGGCTGTTCTCGATCGCGCTGCGCAAGGTCTTCGCGCTCTCGGGCGTGCTCGGATTCTCCGCCGCAGCCAGCATCTTCATGGGAATCATCGAGTCACCGCTGCTCGTCAAACCATACCTCTCGAAGCTCTCGCGCTCGGAGCTCTTCGCGCTGATCGTCTGTGGCATGTCGACGGTGGCAGGTTCCGTGATGGTCCTCTATGCCCAGGTTGTCGGTTCGGTGATCGAGGACGCCATGGGGCACATCCTGGTGGCTTCCGTGATTTCCGTGCCCGCAGCGCTCGCGCTCGCGCAGACGATCATCCCGCCCGAACCTCGCCAGGAGGGGGATGAGGAGGACGCCGATGTCTTCACCTTCGAGCGCGACACGCACACGGTCGTCGACGCCCTGCTCAAGGGGATTCAGGAAGGGTTGACGATGGTTCTGCAAATCGCCGCCGTGATCATCGTGCTGTTTGCCTGCGTCTATCTGGTCAACGCGATCCTTGGCTTGCTGCCAAGTTGGGCCGACGAGCCATTGAGCATCCAGTTGCTTGTCGGCTCGATGTTGCGCCCGATCATGTGGATGGCGGGCATTCCATGGGCAGAGACGGCGGTCGCCGCGAAGCTGATGGCGACCAAAACGATCCTCAACGAGTTCGTCGCCTACCTGGGGCTCGCCAGGTTACCCGAAGGCACGCTCTCTCGACGAAGCGAGCTGATCATGACCTATGCGATGTGTGGTTTTGCCAACCTCGGCTCGTTGGGCATCCTCGCTGGAGGCATGGGCGCGCTCGTCCCGGAGCGCCGCACCGAGCTCGTCGGGCTCTCGGCCAAGGCGCTGATCGCGGGCACGCTCGCGACGCTGATGACCGGCACGATCATCGGCATCCTCCACCCCTGAGACAAATCACTCGGACAGCCTGGCCAACCACGCATCGAACGCGCGCTCGTCGCCAGCCTCGTGAGCGCGGTAGAGATCGAAGTAGGCGCGCGTGCGGTCGATGACGTCCTGACGGCTTTGCCCTCGGCACAGGTGCTTGCGCATCGACTTGCTGTGAGGGACGCCGTCGGCGAAATGGCGCACGATCATCTTCATGCGCCCGACGACGCGATCCGGTTTCTCGATCGCCTCGGCGATGCGCTCGTAATAGAGCAACAGGACGCGCTCGCGCTCGGACGCGTCGACCTCGATCACGTCTTCGCCGCGCAACCACTGCCCGATCTTGAGCATCGCCCAGGGATCTCGGATCGCGCCTCTGCCAAGCATCACGCCAGCGCAACCGGTCTCCTCGAACATGCGTCGGGCGCTCGGGATGTCGATGATGTCGCCATTGGCGATGACAGGGATATCGACCGCGTCCACGGACTCCGCGATCTTGTCCACCGCACGCTCGCCGCCATACGCATCCGCTCGCGTGCGCCAGTGAATGGTCAACGCCTGGACACCCTCTTGCTCGAACGCTCTGGCGAGCTCTGGCGCGTTGCGCATCGAGTGATCGAAGCCAGACCGCATCTTGACCGTCAACGGGATCGAGATCGCGCGTCGCACCGCGCGCACGATCTCGAGGGCGTGCTCGGGCTCGCGCATCAACCCCGACCCGCCGGAGTTCTTGCACACCTTCTTGGAAGGACACCCCATGTTGATGTCGATGATCGTCGCGCCAGAATCCTCGAGGATTCTGGCGGCCTCGGCCATCTCATCCGGCTCTCTGCCATAGATCTGCAACGCGATCGGGCGCTCGTCCTCGTCGAAGCTCGCCATATCCCAGATGCGCTCCTCGCCGTTAACGATCCCACGCGAGGCGATAAACTCGGTGTAGGTCAACCCAGGGCCGCCGATCGTTCGGATCAACCTGCGGAAGACCACATCCGTGACCCCCTCCATCGGCGCGAGGACGACGTTCGGGGCGATGAGGACATCGCCCACCCGATAAGAAGTGGGAAACCCTGGACCTTTCTCTTCGGGCAGGTTGCCTTTCGCGCGCTCGGGCGATAATTCTGGAGCCTGTGCCATACGGATCGTGTTGCTAAAATGAGGGTGAGGAGCAACGCCAGGTTGCCTGCGCTGGCTTTCTCGCCATTGTTGATTACATTGTCCCTGCAAAAATGCTGTTCATCGTCCTTTTACGAATAAAGAACAGCGCGCCGAAACTCTTTTGTTGGTCACGCATAAAGCAAGGGCCAACACCGTTGGGAGAGCAACGCTCCCCATCAAAATATTCGCCACACAGGAGAACGCCATGGCGACTGTAGAAATGACATTCGACAACTTCGAGCAAATCATCGACGACAACGACATCGTCATGATCGACTTCTGGGCTGAGTGGTGTGGACCCTGCAAAGCCTTCGGGCCGATCTTCGAGGACGCCTCCGGGCGCCACGAGGATGTTGTTTTTGCCAAGGTGGACACGGAAACGCAACAGCAGCTCGCGGCAGCCTTTAACGTGCGCTCCATCCCCATGGTCGTGGTCTTCCGAGGACAGGTCCCTGTCTACGGGCAACCAGGCATGCTTCCAGGAGAAGCGATCGACGACCTCATCAAGCAAGCGCGCGAGCTGGACGTCGAGAAGATCCGCGAGGAGCACGAGCGCCTCGTCGAGGAACACCAGCGCCAACAATAATCACCGCGCTCGACGCGGTAAAAATGTGGGCCAAGAAATGAGGCGAGGCGAGCTACCTGGGTAGCTCGCCTCGCCTCATTTCTTGGCAGGCTCGAATCGGATGAGACGCCATCGGCGAGCACCACAGGCTCCTCCTCGGCAGGTGCCCAGGTGACGACGGTCACGATGGACTCGAAGCTCGACATCGCAAAGCGAAGGCCACGTATGGTTTCTTACTCGACACAAGCCATGCAAAAACGGACTCGCGTATATCATACTCGTTCCACCGTCACGCAGATCACCAACGCCCGACATTCCTGTCCCTGGACCGGAGCGCGTTTTAGCCAAAGCAAACGCTCTTTCTTCGCGAACCACCGACCGACCCGCTGGGGCCCATGGCACGGTTTTTGGGTCTGCTGTAATGTGGATAGGCGCATAAAACCTGACGCTGGCGCCATGGCATCGGTTCTGGACTGCACCAAAAACCGTGCCATGGGCCCCAGACCGCCAGCAATTGCGTGCCCGGCGCTCCGAGCGGGGAAGAGTGACGCGTGAAAGAACAAGTCGCGCCAACCTCCGTTGTGTTATACAAAGTCCAATCGTTTGGTCGGACCGCAACATCGAGGAAGTCCTGATGCCAGAAACCTGGATCATCATCGCAATCGTCGCTGGCGTGCTCTTCACGCTCTGGCTCTTCGTGCAGCTCAAGACCGGGCGACCCGATGGGACGCTCGCCCGCGTGCATCCCTACCGCAAGATGATGCCGATCATCATGCCCACGCGTAACGAATCCGTGGTCTACTTCGACCACCACATCGACGCGCGTAACTTGCTGGCCTACATCGACGAACACAAGGACGACCTCGGCTGCAACATCAGCCATATGGTCGTGGCCGCGGTCGCCGCAGGGTTCCACCGTCACCCGAGGCTCAATCGCTTCGTCGTCGGGCAACGGATCTATGACCGAAATGGTGTCTGGCTCTCGTTTAGCATGAAACGTCAGAAGCTCGACGCGAAGGCCAAGATCGCGACCGTCAAGCTCGAGCTCCCGGCGGAGATGTCGCTCGCGGGTTTATGCGACGCGGTCAACGCCAAGATCAACTTCGAGCGCTCCGACGAGGAGACCTACCTCGACAAGGAGCTCTCGCTCTTCCTGAAGCTCCCGCACTTTATCCTCGCGCGCGCGGCGAAGGTGCTCTTCTGGGCAAACGATCACAACCTGCTCCCGGGCAGCTTCATCCGCGATGACGGCATGTTCGCCAGCGCCTTTGTCGCCAACCTCGGCTCGCTCGGCATGGACCCTGGTTACCATCACCTCTACGAGTGGGGCACCTGCCCGCTCTTTGTGATGGCGGGAAAAATCACCGACACCTCCACGCTCACAGAAGATGGAGAAACCGAGGTGATCCCGATGCTGCACGTGCGCTTCACCTACGACGAGCGCGTCGAAGATGGCCTGAGCGCAGGCAAGGGGCTCAAGACAATGACCTCGATCCTCGAAGATCCGTCAAAGACCTTTGGCAAGGATGGCAAGCTCCCGCTCGGTGGTTGAGTCATCAGGCGTTCATCACGTCATGATCGAGACCACGAGGTCGGGGGAGTGTGATCGGTCGGTGCGGCGAGAGAGCGTTTGCGCGTGGGGTGTACGCCGACGAGAAGATCGATTTGGCGTCCTCGCGTCGGCGTGAGATCCTCGCAAAAGCGCAACCTCGAACCTGTTCGTGCGTTCTTATGACGGTGTGTCGACGAGCCTCTCGAGGAACATCACGCATCTTCAGGATCGACAACGCGCCACGACACGACGAGCGCGGTGTGACCCACGGCAAAAGACCCGCAAGGAGCCAATATGTTTAGCAGCCTCTTCGCTCACAAGAAGTCCACGATGGTCCCTCGTGAAGATGCCCTGCCAGGGCGCGCGTCGCGACCCTTCGACATAAAGAATCAGCACTTCGTCCTCGAAGCGCCGCTCGAAGGCCCCTGGCCCGAGAACATCGAGATCGCTTACTTCGGACTCGGCTGCTTCTGGGGGGCCGAGCGCAAGTTCTGGCAAGCCGACGGCGTTTACTCCACCGCAGCAGGTTACCAGGGCGGCTACACGCCGCACCCGACCTACCAGGAGGTGTGCTCGGGGCAAACCGGACACACCGAGGTCGTGCTCGTCGCCTACGATCCAGCAAAGATCAGCTACGATGCGCTCCTCAAGTTGTTCTGGGAGATCCACGATCCCACGCAAGGGATGCGGCAGGGGAATGACGTCGGCACACAGTACCGCTCGGCGATTTACACGACCTCCGAGGCACAGCTCGAAGCCGCGACGCAAAGCAAGGAGCTCTACCAGTCCAAGCTCGAGTCCGCAGGTTACGGCGCCATCACCACCGAGATCGCGTCCGCGCCGACCTTCTTCTACGCAGAGGACTACCACCAGCAGTACCTCGCGAAGAACCCGAACGGGTACTGCGGCATCGGCGGCACGGGCGTCTCCTGCCCGATCGGTCTCGACGTCTGATCTCCGCCCCCAATGCGCTGTTCTGACAGGACAAGAAGCGGGGGGGCGGGGCCGGGGGGGGGGGGCGCCCCCCCCCCCGTTGGGGACATCTAAAGGCCGGGGGGTTTG
>JAYZVO010000167.1:0-17319 GCA_036155555.1 Myxococcota bacterium | reverse complement strand
GACAGGTGCCATGATTACCACAAGCGGCCTGCTCGGTGGGGGCAGTGCACGAGGTGTCAGGGACGAGCGCTGGACCGACCTCGTGAATTTCGAAAGCGTCGACGAGCACGTGGGAGCCGTCGAGATGCTTCGGGAGGATCGGATCTCTTGGCCCACCGCCTTGTGTGTAGTGACCATCCACGAGCTCGAGGAAGCTGGCAGGGATCGTACTGCCGAGGTCGAAGTCCGTCTCGGCGGTGGCCATTTCGACCCAACCGTCGCTGGTGACTCGCCCTGTCGGCATGAAATTCAGCTCGCCGATCGCGGTCCCTTGCTCCGGGTCGTCAGCGCGACTCCCCGAGACCCACTGGATCGATGCGCTGAGGTCAGATCCATGGGCTTGATACCAGAGGGTGAAGTAAACGCGTTTCCCTGTCAGCGCTTCGCGTGCACCTTCGAGCGAGAGCGAAGCGCGCGTCTCTTGCTGCCCTCCGATTTTGAGGGAGGTCTCCCCTTCAAACGGGGTGGCGGTGTTATGAATCAGCGAGGATGCCTCGCTCGATGGGGTTCCTTCAAAATCAAAGATGTGGATGGTCGAGCTGTCCTCAACGGTAAACGCGACGCTGTAACCTTCTCCTTTGGGGAGGATAAATTCCCCTGATTCATGAAAGCTCCCTGCCATCGCGGTGCTCGATGTGAGCCAAGCGAGCAGGAAGGCGACGGATTTCACGCCTCTTGTTGGTTTCACAATATCTCCAAAAACAATGAATGGTTGTTCGACGCGCGTCGCGCTCGGCTGCCTGGCTAAAACAGCAAGCGCTGGGGCTGCGAGAAGGCGCGTCGTTTGAGAGGAGATATTGCAATCACCAAGCCAGTCTTTAAAAGTTTTGGTTTTACAGTGCTTTATGGGTTTTGTTTGCCCTTTGTCAAAATAGTGACGTGAAAATGTCAGTTTTGGTGACGTTTTTGAGTGGGTTTATTTGTCGAAAATGTCAGCGACGTTGTGAACGGTCGGGGTCTAGCCCGACCGTTCACAGCCTCGCGAGCAAGGTATCGATGAGCTTGCGCGAGGTCTTGAGCGGCGCGGCGGATTCGTCCGGCTTGAGCTTGTAGATGAGCTTCATGTCGGCGTTGATCTGGAGCTTGCCGCGTGAGTCGTGGACCATGCGCAACACCTCGCCAGGATCGAGCGCGGTCTTCTGATCGAGCTCGATGCTGATGGCCGCTGGGCCTGCATCCAGGCGCCTCGCGCGCATCCTGCGGAGGCCGATCTTGACGGCCACGATCTGACGCAGGTTCTGCACCGAGTCGGGCGCCTGCCCGAATCGATCGATCATCTCGTCGAACACCAGGTCGAGCTCGTCCAGCGTGCGCGCGAGCGAGTAGCGCTTGTAGAACATCAGGCGCAATCCCGTCGCCGGGATGTAGCTGTCCGGGATGAAGCTCGCCACCTGGATATTGACCTCCGGTTCGATCGCGTCATCGTTCTCCTCGCCGCGGATCTCGTTGACCGCCTCCTCGAGCAGCTCGTTATAGAGGTCGAGCCCGACGGCTGTCACATGACCGGACTGATCATCTCCGAGCAGGCTGCCCGAACCTCGGATCTCCAGATCATAGCTCGCCACGTGGAAGCCGCTGCCGAGCTCGGTGTGCGTCTGGATCACCTCCAGGCGACGCTCGGCGTCGTGCGCGAGCTTTGCTCTTGCGGGGATGAGCAAGTAGGCGTAAGCGCGCTCCTTGCCGCGCCCGACGCGGCCTCGAAGTTGGTAGAGTTGGCTCAGGCCAAACATATCCGCGCGGTTGACGATGATGGTGTTGGCGTTGGGGATGTCGAGGCCGCTCTCGATGATGCTCGTGCAAAGCAGGACGTTGGTGTCCCCCTTGACGTAGGAGAGCATGACCTCTTCGAGGTCTGATTCGTTCATCTGCCCGTGACCCACGCCGATGCGCGCTTCCGGGACAAGCTCTTCGAGGTGCTCGGCCATTTGTTGGATGGTCGCCACGCGGTTGTGCACGAAGAAGACCTGCCCGCCGCGCTCGAGCTCGCGCATGACTGCCTCGCGGATGATGCCATCAGAGAGCTTCGCCACGTGCGTGCGCACGGCCAACCTGTTGTGCGGAGGCGTGGCGATGATCGAGAGGTCGCGAATACCAAGCAAGCTCATCTGCAATGTGCGTGGGATCGGCGTGGCCGAGAGCGTGAGCACGTCGATGTCATTCTTGAGCTTCTTGATCTTCTCCTTGTGCGTGACGCCGAAGCGTTGCTCCTCGTCGACGATCAGCAACCCGAGGTCGCGGTATTTGACCTTCTTGTTGAGCAGGCGGTGGGTGCCAATAAGCACGTCCACGCCACCCTTTTCCGCGCGCGCGATGATGTCATTCGACTCCTTGGTGGTGCGAAAGCGGCTCAGGCACTCGACGATCGCGCCGTGCTCCTCCATGCGTTTTCGGAAGGAGATCTGGTGTTGTTCAGCGAGAATCGTGGTGGGGACGAGCACTGCGACTTGCCTGCCATCGAGGACCGCCTTCATCGCCGCGCGGATGGCGACCTCGGTCTTGCCAAAGCCGACATCCCCGCAAATCAATCGATCCATCGGACGCACGCGCGTCATGTCATTGATCGTCTCGGCGATGGCGCGCGCTTGGTCGGGCGTCTCCTCGTAGGGGAACTGAGCCTCGAACTCGCGGTAGTCATCTCCTGGCGGCGAGAAGGCGATCCCCTTGGCCATCTCTCGCCGCGCGTAGAGGGTGAGCAGCTCGCCAGCGATGGCGCGGATGTTCTCCTTGACCTTCTCCTTGGTTTTTTCCCAGGCGTCTCCCTTGAGCTTGTCGAGGCGCACGAAATCACTGGAGCCGATGTAGCGCTGCAACCTGCCCAGGCGATAGACCGGCAAGTAGAGCTTGCCGTCGGCGTAATCGATGAGGAGGAAGTCGTTCCCGATCCCTTCGATCTCGAGGTGAGTGAGCCCCTGGTAGCGTCCGATGCCGAAGTCGATGTGAACGACGAGGTCGCCGATGGTCAGCTCGCGGAAGTGGCTGATGGCGGCCTGCTCGGAGAAGCTGCGGGAGGGGTCGATATGTGTGGCGACGCGCTGGCCAAAGATCTCCTGCCCTGCGATCAGGCAGACGCCGAGCATCTGCGAGCGAAAACCTCGCGCGAGCGGCGCGTGGTAGATCTCGACGATGTGCGCTGGCGGCGCGATCGGCTCGGAGACATCGATCGGCGTCGGTAGGACCATCGCCTCGCCGCCCCAGAACGTCTTGAGCAGCTCGTCGAGCCGCTCGACCTGGCTTCGGGTGCGGCATGCAAAGCAGATGCGGCCATACTCCTGTACCCAGACGTCGAGCTTCTTGGCGAGCTCCTTCATCATCTGCTCGATCCCCTGACAGGCCTTGCGCATCCTGACAAGATCATCATTGGAGCGCGCGCGGAACGTGTAGTTATGCGCCTCCTTGACCCTGGGCAGTGATAATGTCTCCCTGTCACTGGAGATGGCGACGCGGCTCACATCGACGCGCTCCTTTCTGGCGCCGACCCACTCCACAAAGTTTGCTGGCGATCGATAGTAGGCGTCCGTCAAAAACGCGAGGCGTCCTTCCTGGAGGGTGACCTCTTCCTCCTTCTTGCGCTTGTCCCACAGGTTATTCATCGCCGTGAGGGTGGCATCTGGCTTGACGATCACGACGAGCGTGTCCTTGTGGATGTAATCACACAGGTCAGCGAGTTCGGGGTGAAGCGCAGGCAGCAGGGCGTCGATGCCGATAAAGTGCAACCCTGCGCGAAGATCTCCCAGGATGGTCTGGATCTCTGCGGTAGGAACGGCTCGCTCACCGCCGATTTGATAGAGCTTCTCGTGCGCTATGGAGATCGCCTCGCGATCGAGGATCTCCTGGCGCACGGGGCAGATGGTGCAAGAGGTGAGCTCCTCGATGGTGCGTTGAGTTTGTGGGTGAAAGCTGCGGATCTCGGCGACCTCGTCCCCCCAGCGCTCGAGGCGGATGGGGTAGGGGGAGAGCGGCGAGTAGATGTCGATGATGTCGCCGCGAATGGCGAAGGTGCCGGGGTCTTCGACGACGGGGACTTCCAGATAACCGCAATGCCCGAGGTATTTTCGAAGGGTGCCGTTTTCGAGCGTGGACTCGACCTCCCAGGTTTGCGACATGCGCTGCATGGTCGCCTTTGGCATGGTGCGTCGCATGAGCGCGCTGGCGCTGGTGACGACAAAGCCAGGTGGCGGCGAGTTGTCGTCAGCGAGCCTGTGCAGGGTCGCCAGGCGCTGCATGGTGATCTTGCGATCGGGTGATGCCTGGTGGAAGGGGCCGACATCGTACTCGGGGAAGATGGCGACCTCGTGCTCGCTCTGTGGGAGCGCGTCCTCTTCGGCGTCTGCGATCTGGAGGATGTCCTCGTCGGGAGCCTCGTGTGAGAACAACTCGAGGTCATTGGCGAGCCTGCGCGCCGAGTCCATCGAGGGACACACGAGCAGGACGGAGCGCTCGAGGCGCCTGGCAAGATCCGCGATCACGCAAGCTGCGAGCGTGTCATCGACGCCCGAGATCATCACATGGCGTTGTTCGCCGAACTCCTCGAGCTCTCTCCAACGCGCGATCAGCGTGTCCATCGGGTAGCGCTCGTGCACCAGGTCCCCGTCGCCAACCTGTGGTGTGTTTTCCTGGGGAAGATCGAGCAAGTCGAGTTGATCCATGATCGCCACCTCCTTGATGCGAGTGCGTTTGCAAGAAACGCCGAAAAGCGCATCGAGCCTAAGGGTGGGGAGTAGGCCACCGCTCGATACGCGTATGGGATGCCCTCTCGAGTTCCTGGGTTTGGAAAAAAGACCGACCAAAGAACGAGGGGGCAAAAGAGGTAAACATCCGAGCAGTTGATGTCAATTGTTTTCTAAAAATGTCGAGGACATGTGTGGGGTTGGGGGGCTTGTCCTCGCCCCCCGCGGCCCTCGCGCCCCCCGCGGCCTCACTATCGTTCGCCGCCGCCCCCCTGAACCTCACACTGCGTGTTCGGGAGGGGGGCAGACTTGGCGTCGATTGCTCGGTTTTTAACCCACATGGAGTTTATCTACGGCTCTTGTTCATTGAGGCAAAGAGACGCGGCAGGTCGCGTCTCTTTGCCTGCCGTCGTGAACCTCCGAGGAAGAGGTTGAAGTTGGCGCCACAGCGTGGGGAAGACGGCGCGTTTGCTGCCCCCCCATGCAGCACTTCGCTTGTATAGGGGGCAAACTCGCGCTTCGAGCACTGGTTGGCGTTTTGCGGAGGGGAGCTTCGAAAGTTGCAGTGAGTTTTGCGAGAGCATCCCCTTCTCAAAACTTACTGCCAAACCCGAAGGCTCCCAACGCGGGCCACCGGCCGAGCAACCGACGCCAGGTCTGCCCCCCTCCCGAGACCGCAGGTCGAGATCCAGGGGGGCGGCGGCGAACGATAGTGAGGCCGCGGGGGGCGCGGGGCGAAAAAAAAATTTAAACCGAAGAAATAAGGAAAATCAGCGTGATGGAGGAATAAAACGGGGAAAAAGTGCCGTTGATGGTGACGACTGATGCGTAAAGAGGTTGCCAAACGTCTGAGTATCGGTTAAGTGGTAGGGGTCTCTTCGGGGAAACCTGAAAAGATCGGGGTGTGGCGCAGTCTGGTAGCGCGCCAGTTTTGGGTACTGGATGTCGTAGGTTCGAATCCTATCACCCCGACTCTCTCCACGGCTCCTGATGACTTCACGAAGGTGAAGACTTCAGGAGCCGTTGGCGTTGCGCTCGTAGCTCAGTTGGATAGAGCAGCGGTCTTCTAAACCGCCGGTCGCAGGTTCGAATCCTGCCGAGCGCGCTGGAGAAAGATTGACCACGGAGGCTTTGAAAAAAGTCTTGACGGTGCGATCAACGCGGTCATAATGACGCCTCTTCTTCGCGAAACGCGAAGAGGGTATGGTGGGTGTAGCTCAGTAGGTTAGAGCGCTGGTTTGTGGTACCAGAGGTCGCGGGTTCAAATCCCGTCATCCACCCTAAATTGATTCGAGTCGCTGGTTTTTCATCCTCAGGCATGAGAGACTGGTTGCACGAGCACCCTTAGCTCAGCTGGATAGAGCGCCGGACTTCGAATCCGTAGGTCGCAGGTTCGAATCCTGCAGGGTGCGCTAAGACAACGAACCGCTCACGAGGAGCCGACAGGTCGATTTGCCTGTCGGCTTTTTGTTTGTTCGTCGCCAGATCGGGAAGCGATCACCAGATCCTGTGCCGATCGTTGACTCTCGAGGGTACCCTGGGCTAACCTCCCGACCCTGCGAGACGAGGAAATTCCCTCCAATCCAGCGGAAAGCCGCAAAACATGCGGTTCATCCATAGATTTTAAGCTCGCCCCAGGAGCCTCACTCCAAAATGCCCCGAGGCAAGACCTTCTCTTCTGTTTTTGGGAGGGTCGGACGCCAGCGGGAGAAGCAAGGCGGAGAGGGTCCCCGAGGGGCTTATCACCAAAGTCGAACCAATTCGCGCTCGCCCACAACAAACACGCGCCTTATTTATAGGGCATGGTGCCCGAAGCAGGGGCGCGTGCAAGAGGGTGGTGGCCGGAACGAGAAGAACGAGAAGGGAGAACCCATGCCTTACCAGGTCGAGGAGACGGGGACGTACAGCCGCAAGGTTCAGGTCACGGTGCCCGCAGAAGATTACCAGCAAGAGATGAACAAGACGCTGCGCAAGCTCTCCAAGCGCGTCAAGATTTCGGGCTTCCGCAAAGGAAAGATCCCGCTGTCGGTGATGCGTCGTCACTATGGTGAGCAAGTCCGCGGCGATGTCATCGAGCAGCTCTTGCGCGACAACATCGATCAGGTCCTCGAAGATCAGGACAAGGTCATCTACCTTGGTCAGCCCTCGATCAGCGCGCTCCCGCAAGGGCAGAGCCCGCTCGAGTTCAGCGTCGACGTGGAGCTTCGCCCCTCGGTCGATCCTGTCGGCTACATGGGCCTCGAGGTCGAGCGCCCCAAGGTCGAGGTCACCGACGAGCAAGTCGACGAGCGCCTCGAAGCCTTGCGCGAGCAATTCGCGACGCTCGAGCCGATCGCCCTGCGTGAAGAGGTCAAGGAGGGCGACATCGTCGAGCTCGACTTCCGCGCTGTTGGTGATGAGCCCGCGCTCGAGCAACTCAGCGGCGATGACGTCCAGATCGAGGTCGGCGCGAATCAATCGCTGCCCGGGATCGAGGAGGCGCTTGTTGGCGCTGCGTTCGGTTCGACCGTGACGACGACCATCCAGCTCCCCGAGGACTTCCCCATCGCCGAGCTCGCGGATCAAGACGTCCAGCTCGAGATCAAGATCAAGTCCGTCAAGAAGCGCGTCCTCCCCGAGGTCGACGACGAGTTCGCCGCCGACACGGGCAAGGGGCAGACGCTCATCGAGCTTCGCGCCAACATCCGCGAGGAGATCGTGCAAGGTCTGGCGCACCAGGCGCAGCACTTGGCGGAAGACAGCCTCGTCGAGCGCCTGCTCGAGCAGAACCCTGTCGAGCTCCCGCCGCTGTTCGTGCTCGAGCAGATCGACAACCGCATCGCGCAGCAGTTCCAGCAGATGACCGGTCAGCAGATCGATCCTCGCATGATCGCTGGGAACGAGAGCTTTGACGGCATGCGCGAGGATCTTCGCGAGAACACCGAGACGCAGCTCAAGAGCGAGTTCTTGCTCATGGCGATCGCGGAGAAAGAGGGCATCCAGGTTAACGACGCGGACCTCACCGCCTTCTTCGAGCATCAATCGATGCACATGGAGGTCGACGCCAAGACCCTCGAGCGCTTCTACCGTCAGGACCAGAGCCGCCTCCAGCAAGCCGCCGGTAGCGCGCTGCTCGAGAAGACGCTCGGCATCCTGCTCGCGGAAGCAAAGATCGTCGACGTCGAGTGGCCCGAGGACGAAGAGGACAGCGAAGACGTCGCAGCTGGCGAAGAAGAGTGAGTCAGGCGCCTCCTTTGCGAAGGACCCTCGAGCGCACTCGGGGGTCTTTGTTTAAGGGGCAATGGACCGAAAACTCTTGAAGAATCGGGCGCGAAGGGCCATCTCTCGATGACATCGAGGAATGGTCCTTCGCGTCGGGACGTTCGAGTGGAAGGCGCGCGATGAGTCGAGCGCGCGAAACCAAAAGGGGCACCCCCCGATAGCAAGGAAGAGGAGCGAGAAGGCATGGCATTTATCCCCAACGTCGTCGAACAAACGCACCGCGGTGAGCGTGGCTGGGACATTTATAGCCGATTGCTCAAGGATCGGATTATCTTCTTGGGGACTCCGGTCTCGGACATGATCGCCAACTCGATCATCGCCCAGTTGCTCTTCCTCGAGAGCGATGATCCCGAAAAAGAGATCTCGCTCTACATCAACTCGCCGGGCGGGTCGGTGACGGCGGGCCTGGCCATCTACGACACGATGCAATACATCCGCCCACCTGTGGCCACGATCTGCCTCGGACAGGCGGCCTCGATGGGCGCCGTGTTGCTCGCTGCGGGCGCGCCAGGGCGTCGCTTCTCGCTGCCAAACTCGCGCATCCTGATCCACCAACCATGGACGGGTGGGATCGGCGGTCAGGCGACCGACATCGACATCCAGGCGCGCGAGATTTTGAACACGCGCAAGATGCTCAACAAGATCCTGGCCGATCACACCGGGCAGTCGGTCGAGCGCATCGAAAAAGACACCGACCGTGATTACTTCATGAGCGGTGGCGAAGCGGTCGAGTATGGCCTCGTCGACGAGGTCATCGAAAATCGCCCCAAGGGTAAGAAGTGACGCGTTCGAGACGATAAGAGAGGAAGCGGGAAGTCCTGACCCGGTTCCATACGTTTCAAGATCGCGGAGCAAAGCAATGCTCGCGCTGTGTGACGCGATGCTCGAAGGACAAGTGAAAGATTGCACGAACCGGAACACCTCTCTAGACTTGTCATGGTCAGGGTGAGCGGTTTGGCGTACGAGAGACGGCGAGCGCGCGGCAGCTGCACGGTCAAGGAGATGCCATGAAGACGACGAATTTGTGCTGTTCCTTTTGTGGGAAGAGCCAACGAGATGTGCAAAAACTCATCGCGGGGCCAACGGTCTACATTTGCGACGAGTGCATCTCGCTTTGCGGGAGCATCATCGACGAGGAGCTCGAGCGCGAGGAGTACGCCGCGGGGATCGCCAATGTCCCCAAGCCTGCCGAGATCAAGAGCGTGCTCGACGAGTACGTGATCGGGCAGGATCACGCCAAGAAGGTGCTCTCTGTGGCGGTGCATAACCACTACAAGCGCATCGAGAGCAGGATCGACAAGAAGAGCGACGTCGAGCTTCAGAAGTCGAACATCCTGCTCATCGGGCCAACGGGCTCCGGCAAGACCCTGCTCGCGCAATCGCTGGCGCGCATCCTCGATGTGCCCTTTACCATCGCGGACGCCACGAGCCTGACGGAAGCTGGCTATGTCGGCGAGGATGTCGAGAACATCATCGTCAACCTGCTCCAGGCTGCCGATGGGGATGTCGAGCGCGCGAGCCGAGGGATCATTTACATCGACGAGATCGACAAGATCTCGCGCAAGGGAGAGAACCCCTCGATCACGCGCGATGTGTCCGGCGAGGGTGTCCAGCAGGCGCTGCTCAAGATCATCGAGGGGACCGTCGCGAGCGTGCCGCCCAAGGGTGGGCGAAAGCACCCGCAGCAGGACTTCCTCCAGATCGACACCACGAACATCCTGTTTATTTGCGGTGGCGCCTTCTCGGGCCTCGAGGACATTATCAACCAGCGCGTGGGTGATAGCCGCATGGGCTTTGGTGCGGACGTGACGCGCGTCGAGGATCGCCCCACCGGCGAGGTGCTGCGCACGATGCAGCCCGAGGATCTGATGCGCTTCGGGTTGATCCCCGAGTTCGTCGGTCGCGTCCCCGTGATCGCGACCTTGCACGAGCTCGACGAGGACGCGCTGGTGCAGATCCTGACGCAGCCAAAGAACGCGCTCGTGCGCCAGTACAAGAAGCTGTTCAAGATCGATGGCGTCGAGCTCGTCTTCGAGGACGAGGCATTGCGCGGCGTCGCAGGTCAGGCGTTGCGCCACAAGACGGGCGCGCGCGGGCTGAGGACGATCCTCGAGCGGACGATGATGGATCTGATGTACGAGGTCCCAGGGCGCTCGGACGTCAAGAAGATCGTGATCACCGAGGACATGATCGCCGAAGCCGAAGACACGCCCATCCCGTTCGCCGAGATGACCGCCGAGACGGCGTGACGCTCGAACGATTTTCGCCGGGAGCGATTCGACACTCCCGGTACGCGAAACCTCGAGAACGCTGGTTGGCCAAGGACGGTCGAGGCCAGCGAGATTTCTCCACCTCCCCCCAGGAGCCTTCATGTCGTTTTCCAGCGACTCCGATGACAACAAGCCTGGCGAGTCGCGGATGATCCCGCTGCTTCCTCTGCGAGATATCATCGTCTTCCCCAACATGGTCGTGCCACTTTTCGTCGGGCGCCCCAAGAGCATCAACGCGCTCAAGGAGGCGATGGGCGCCGGAAAAGAGATCGTGTTGTGCGCGCAGCGCAAGGCAAAGACAAACGATCCTGCCCCGGAGGACATCTTCGAGGTCGGCACGCTCGGCACGATCCGGCAGCTGATCCAGCTCCCCGATGGCACCGTCAAGGTGCTCGTCATGGGCGTGCGCCGCGTGCGCATCCAGCGCTTTCTGCAAAATGACCGCTACTTCCAGGTGGTCGTCGTCGACGCGCTCGCTGACGAGGTCGAGCAAACCGCCAGCATCGAGGAGCTCGAGGAGCTCTTGACCAAGCTGCGCGCGACGTTCGAGACCTACGTCAAGCTCAACCGCCGCATCCCGCCCGAGATGCTCACGCAGATTTCCAAGATCGAGGAGCCCTCCAGGCTCGCCGACACGATCGTCGCGCAGCTCGCGCTCAAGCTCGTCGACAAGCAGAAGATCCTCGAGACGCTCGATCCCAAGGAGCGGCTCGAGCACCTGCTCGACCTGATGCAGGAAGAGATCGAGATCCTACAGGTCGAGAAGAAGATCCGCTCGCGCGTCAAGAAGCAGATGGAGAAGACGCAGAAGGATCTCTACCTCAACGACATCCAGCAGATGCCCAAGAACAAGGGCGGCAACGATGGCGATGATGGCGGCTTCAAGAACGAGATCGAGGAGATTGAGGAGCGCATCGCCGCCAAGGATCTCTCGCCCGAGGCGCGCGACAGGCTCGACCGCGAGGTCAAGAAGCTCAAGATGATGAGTCCCATGAGCGCCGAGGCGACCGTGGTGCGCAACTACATCGACTGGGTCTTGAGCCTCCCGTGGGAGGATCGCACCCAGGACGAACTCGACCTGAAGCGCGCCGAGGAGATCCTCGACTCCGATCACTATGGTCTGGAGAAGCCCAAGGACAGGATTCTCGAATATCTGGCCGTGCGTTCGCTGACCGAGACGCCGCGCGGGCCGATCCTTTGCTTTGTCGGACCTCCCGGCGTGGGCAAGACCTCGCTTGGCAGGAGCATCGCGACCTCGCTCGGGCGCGAGTTCGTCAGGTTGAGCCTTGGCGGCGTGCGCGACGAGGCCGAGATTCGCGGCCACCGCCGCACCTATATCGGCGCCATGCCAGGAAAGATCATCCAGTCGATGCGCAAGGCAGGGAGCGCCAACCCGGTGTTCCTGCTCGATGAGATCGACAAGATGTCGATGGACTTCCGCGGCGATCCTTCCAGCGCGTTGCTCGAGGTGCTCGACCCGGAGCAAAACTCGACCTTTAACGATCACTACCTCGACCTCGACTACGACCTCTCGGAGGTCATGTTCCTGTGCACGGCCAACGACCTGCGAGGAATCCCCGGTCCGCTGCAAGACCGCATGGAGATCATCAAGATCCCCGGATACACCGAGCACGAGAAGCTCCAGATCGCCAGGCATTATCTGGTGCCAAAGCAGATCGAGGGGAACGGCCTGGAGGGGATCGAGGTCGACTTCACGGACGCGGCGTTGCGCCGACTTGTCGAGGGCTACACGCGAGAAGCGGGTGTGCGTAACCTCGAGCGCGAGGTGGGCGGTGTCTGCCGCAAGATCGCGCGCCGGGTGGTGCGTGACCGCGAGACCCAACGCCGCTTCAAGGTTCGCGCCAAGGACGTCGAGCGTTACCTGGGCCCCGAGCGTTTCGGTCAATCCAAGCGCGAGGAGCGCGACGAGGTCGGCCTGACCAACGGGCTCGCCTGGACGCAATTTGGCGGCGTGATGCTGGTGAGCGAGGTCTCGGTGATGCCGGGGCAGGGCAAGCTGATTATCACTGGCAAGCTCGGTGATGTGATGCAGGAGTCGGCGCAGGCGGCGATGAGTTATGTCCGCGCGCGCGCCATCAACCTCGGGCTCGCGCCGGATTTCCACAAGAAGGTGGACTTGCACATCCACTTCCCGGAAGGGGCGCAGCCAAAGGATGGGCCCTCGGCAGGGATCACGATGGTGACGAGCATCGTCTCGAGCCTGACGCAGCTTCCCGTGAGGCATGACGTGGCGATGACGGGCGAGATCACCTTGCGCGGTCGCGTGCTGCCGATTGGCGGGGTCAAGGAGAAGTTGCTCGCGGCGCATCGCAATGGGATGAAGCGCGTGATTATCCCGGCCGAGAACGCCAAGGATCTTCGCGACGTGCCAAACTCTGTGCGCAAGGCGCTCGAGATCCTCCCCGTGGCGCATATGGACGAGGTGCTCCAACACGCGCTGCGTCTGGAGGACCCCGAGGCGTTCGCGGCGAGGTTGGCGCAGCCGATCTTGCCGCCAGAGGCGCTGCTCGGCTCTGGAAAGAGCGAGGAGGGGGCCTCGGAGTCTGGCGTGGCCATCGATGCGCCCTCGATGCATGCGCAGCACTGACGTGAGATGATTTCGGTCGTGGTGCCGAGCAAAAAGGAGGCCGCCGAAACATTCTGATCGCAGGGGCGAAAAGCCAACCTGGCCTCAGAATGTTTCGGCGGCCTCCTTTTTGCGGGCGAGCGGGCGGTGTTTTTTGCAAGGGCCTCACGGAATAAAATTGGAAAACGAGTGAGTTAGAGAAGACGTGATTTGCGAGGTAGAAAAAAGCGCAAAAAGTGTCTTGACGCCTTTGGCGACCTCATTTAGTTTTCATCTCCGCTTCGAGGGGACCAGGTTCTCACGAAGCGACAAAGCTAAAGGCAGACCTCGATAGGGGCGTATAGCTCAGTGGGAGAGCAACTGCCTTACAAGCAGTAGGTCCCTGGTTCAATCCCAGGTGCGCCCATAGGAACGAATGCCTGCCAACTCGAAAGAGGTGGTAGGGACTACCTGGAGCGGTAGTTCAGTTGGTTAGAATGCCGGCCTGTCACGCCGGAGGTCGCGGGTTCGAGTCCCGTCCGCTCCGCTCTCTCTCTTGGAAACAAGAGGGTTACATACGAACGAAGAAGGCTGATTCCAAGCCTCACCGTGAAAGCAGTGAGGAGCGGTAGTTCAGTTGGTTAGAATGCCGGCCTGTCACGCCGGAGGTCGCGGGTTCGAGTCCCGTCCGCTCCGCCTTCCAAAAAGCCCTCGAGCTTCAACGCTCGAGGGCTTTTTGATTTCTTGGTGCCTTCCCATCACTCCCCTCCAGATGAGCCCGACCCTCTTGAATTGACGCGGTCCTCGGTTGTGTTGTAGCTTCGTGGTGCAACGATGTAGATCTCTCGATGTTGATTGGACTGGTCCAACTCTTCAAACTGGACAGGAGCCTCATGGTGACCTCACGCTTCAACCTGTTTGGTGTTCCCGCTGCCATGCTGGCTGCCACCATCCTCAGCTTATCCTTTGGCTCGAGCTGTAGCGGCCTCGTCTCCGACGATGTCTTCTACGTGTATGTCGTCAACGGCTATGCGGGTGGTGGAGATCTGACGGTGTACTCGTCGACAGGCCCGATCGCGCAAGACCTCGCCTTTGGCGAGGTCAGCAACAAGATCGCGCTCGACCGCACGCGCTTTAGCGGCGAACTCCAGCTCTCGATGGATGGAATGAGCGACCTGGCGAGCCTCTCGCTCGACACCTTCGCGTTCTATCCTGACGAGACGGTCACGCTGTTCGTCAAGCGCCGCTCCGGCGAGAACACCTTCCAGCTCCAGGTGATGCGTCACAACCTCGTGACACAGGGCTCGCCAGCGCAGGGGCAAAACCCTCCTGCCTACGCGTGCACCGTGCAGTTCTACAACGGGCTGTCCCTGGCGAACACCTACACCGAGGAGCGCTACACGCTCCAGACGCAGTGGAGCTTCGCGAACCGCGCGTATGTCACCGCTGGCATCTACGACCCGAGCAAGGAATCCGTCGTCCCCACCGAGTGTGGGAACCTCAACCTCGCCGAGCTCGGCGCGCTCGGGAACCAGTACATCGGTCTTCGCAACGCGCAGCTGACCTCGATCGACGCCGACCCCTGGCTTTGGCTCGTCGATGACCCCGATGGAGCTTACCTGACGTGGCGTTGGGGTCGATGGGATGGCCAGACTGGCACGACCATTCAGGGCATCCGAAGCTCCGCGGAGTACATCGAGTGCCTCTCGCAAGCCGTGACCATCGAGCAACCCACCGGCGCCATGGGGCTCCCCACCGGCGAGAGCTCCTGTGAGGTTCAGGCTGATGGTAGCGTGACGATTCCTCGAAATGACCAGGGCTTCCCTGCTGTTATCATCGACCAGGAAGCTGTCACCGAGTGCCTCAAGCCACAAGGTTATTCGGGTCGCGCGCTCCAGCCCAACAGCGAGGAAGCCGTCACGATCTACTACAACCAGATCGCTGGCGCTCCCGATTGCTCGTTCACCTTCCGCTACCGCACGCGCGCGGTGGACAGCATCTTCGACGCGCCGCCAGATCAGATGTCGCGTCAGGGACCTTACGTCGCGGTCAACGTGCGCTACCCGCTCTACACATGGCAACATGTCATGCTCTACGGGCGCCCGATCCAGCCGCTCACGTACCAGATCACCTCCGCTGCTCAGGCCGAAAACTACGTCGATATCATTGACTATCCCGGCACGAATAAGGATGGTGTCCAGGGTACGAGGACGCAAAACGAAGGCGGCCAGTCCACCGCTGCTCAATAAAACCGCACGGTACTCATGAAAAGCCATCGTTCATTTTCCAGGATCGCGCCCTCTGTTGGCGCGATCTTGTCGCTCTGTCTCCTCGCTTTTGCTTGCGGCTGCGCTACCCCGAAGCCCACGAGCGGAACCGAGGAGTCCTTTGGCGCGCCACACACCGAAGAGATCTTCTCCGAGTCGAAGCTCGCGCCCACGATCGAACATCGCTCGCCCCCCTCGTGGGACAGGATCACCGAGAGCGTGGCGAGCGAGCATTCACACTCGCACTCGTTGCAATCCAACATCATCGAGTTCGCCTTCAGCATCTACACCAACCACATCACCAAGATCGACGGCGCGCGGTGTGAGCACCGCCCCACGTGCTCTCGGTATGCGGTCGAGGCCGTGCGCAAGCATGGCTTCGTGGTGGGCTCATGGCTGACCATCGACAGGTTGAGCCGCGGCTCGCGCTCGAGCGTGTTGCGCACCTTGCCGATCTACAAATTCGAGGAGGGGCGCCCCTACTTCAGGGACCCCGTCGAAGAGAACGACTTCTTCTTTTGAGCGGCACGCTGACCTCACTGCTTATGCGCGACCTTTTCAGGATAAAGAACAGCGCGCCGCTTCTGGCGATGCTTCTTGGCTGTCTGGCGACGGGGTGCTCTGGCGAGCCAAAGCTCGCCGAGGGCGCCTCCGTTTCGCGCACGCCTCTCCAACCTTTGATTTACACCGAGCTCCCTGATCTCACCGCCGCGGCGGCGGCCGTGCGCGAGCGTCGCCTCTTGCGCGAGCTGCTCCATGGCACGGAGAAGGGGAAAGAGTGGGGCAGGCTCCAGCATCGCGAGAACCTGCCCGCGCCCACCAACGAGGAAGAGCTTGGCCAGTTGCTCGCGCAGGCGCTGATCGCGCGCGATGAGGCAAAGTGGGACCACGCCTTTGTCAGCCCCGCGAGCTATGCGGGGATGGTGCGTGTCGATCTGGAGGATGCGCGCAAGTTCGTCGACGAGCTGCAAGGAAGTTCGATGCCCACCTGGCGCATGTTCGACATCGAGCACGCCTCGGAGGCGCCCGAGGGAGGGCTGGCGAGCATCCTCGAGTTTCACTCGCTCGAGCTCGGGCAAGGCAGGACCGTTTCTGGCAAGATCGCCAAGAAGGATGCCCCCGTCGAACAGCACTGGGGCAACACGCTCCGCCTCAAGTTAAAGGGGCAGGGCGAGGTCCTCTTCGAACTCAGAATCCCCAAGATCCTGCGTGTCAGTGATCGTCGCAAGCTCGCCACAGGGGAGCCATTGCTCGTCGTCGCGTCGGCCATCGACGCGTCCAAGCGACTCGAGACCTTTTTTGACGCCGGGCTCCACCTCAAGCCCGAGCTGCTTCGGAGCCAGGAGTATCCTTACCCGCTCTCGGTCGGGAACTTCTGGCGCTATCGTCGCTTTAACAAGGGGAAGAGCTCGCAGGCCGAGCGAGATCCGATGGCGATCCCCTCCGATGTGGACACGCAGGCGAACTTCGCGGCCACGGATGTGCTGCTCGAGATCCTCGGGATCGAGCGCTACGGGAGCTTGCGGCTGGTCAAATACAGGACCTCCTACAACGACACCGAGCTCACGGTGCGCGAGCGAAACTGGATCGTTACCCCCCGGCGTATCTATGACTGCGGGCGAAATTGCAGCCGTCATGTCGAGGATCTGGGGTGGTTGCTCGATCACCTGAGCCGCGATACGCCGCGTTATCACTTCCCCCTGGTTTGGGGCGAGGGGTGGGGAGAGGAAGGGGAGTCTTATGCCTTTGATAAGGCGCCTGTTCGTGTGCTCCCGAACCACGCCGAGGTCGAGGTGCCTGCGGGCACGTTCTCGTCGGCGGTCGTGATCGAGTCCCCGAGCGGGACGATCCTGAGCGACCCCTTTATCACCGTGAGTTCTGGCAAGCGCGTGTTCATGCCGGGCAAGGGGATCGTGCGCCTCGAGCTCACTGGCGTGAATCCACGTGGAGAGCGCCTGTCATTGATCGAAGAGCTCGTCGAGTCTCGCATCATGCCGTGAGCTCCTCTCGAGAGCTCCCCCCATCAAAAAATCTACCCACCTGTCACATGCAACGCGCTGGCTCGCGTTATGCTCGCGCTGTGGCTTGATTTTAAGCGGTTATTATGTGTGGTTTTTAGATATATGTTCATATGTGGTTGATTTAAAAGGGAAAGGGTGCGTACAGATAGAGTACACAAATTCCGTCCAAATTGGATTTTTTTGCTGTGGTTGGAATTGACATTCATTCTGAGCGCGTTAAGTTGACGT
>JAYZVO010000166.1:0-29231 GCA_036155555.1 Myxococcota bacterium | reverse complement strand
CCGCCTCCACATCGGGCTCGAGCGTTCGTATCGCGCGACCATAGGCGCGCGCCGTCTCCTCGCGTTCTTCGCCTGTGGTGTTATCCGTGTAGAAGAAAGTATTCTCGAGCTTCTTGTAATCGAGCGGCGAAAGAAACCACTCTGGCGCGCCATCGAACAGAAACGCGAGCGAGTAATCGATGTTTTGTGCGGTAAACGCCTGTAGCAAGACCTCGACCATGGCCGAGGCGATCCCTCTGCGGCGGTAGTCAGGATGCACGGTGGGGATGATGCCACCTGCGATGTCGAGCGTGTGGCCTGCGACCTCGATTTTCCGTCGCTCGAGAGGGCGCAGCGCGACGAGCGTGTCGCCATCCAGGGCGTAGGCAACCTGCGCAGGTTCAGAGTCGTAGTAGAACTTGCCTTCGAGCGATGCTTCGCCAGGAAAGACCATCGCCGTGAGCGCGATCGCTTGCTTTTGCAGTGGCGGTGGAAAATCACGGGTGGGCTCCAGGACAAACGTCAAGCCGCCAGGGAGCGCGTGCGTGGTTCGCGTCATTCTTTCGCCTCGCGTTGTCTTGTCAGGGTGCGCAGGGTGTTTCGGTGGAGGATCATCTTGTGCAGCTCTCGCGTGCCGCCGAGCATGGCAAGCCCGAGCAAATCCCTGAGCATCCGCGTGAGCGGCTCTTCCTGGCGCAAGCCTCTGCCTCCAAGAATGCCAAGGACGTCTCGACATGCCCTTGTCGCTGAATTCAGGCCATGGAGCTTCAGGATCGAGAGCGAGCCGCGCGCGGTCGCTGGAGGATCATTCCACTGACTCGAGACAAGGTGAAGTTGCGCCGCGAGCAGCTCGCGCGCCATACGCGCGTCGACCAGAACTTGCTGGATGTATTGATTCTCGATGATCGGCCGCCCGAACTGCTCGCGCTCGATCCCTCGTTTCACACCGCGCTCGAGCGCGGTGTCCAGCGCGGCGAGGTAGAGCGTCGCGGTGAGCAACCGCTCGTGATCGAATTGGTGGCCAAAGATGGTCAGGCCATCGCCGCTGTTTCCAAGGAGCGAGGTTTGCTCGAGGCAAACCTCGCTCAACGTCAGGTTGCCGGTGATGGAGGTCCTCAGCCCGATCAGATCTTCCACGCGGGAGGCGCGAACGCCGTCTCTGTTTGCTTCGACGATGTGGTGTTCGACCTGTCCGCGCTCTTCACTGCTTTGATCGTGGTTGATGGCGGAGACGAGCAGCACCTCCGCCTCGGAGACGTTGGTGATGCTCCATTTGGTGCCATCGAGCGTGACCTTGCCATCCGATGCGATGGCGCGTGTGCGAAGCCCCATCAGGTCTGTGCCCGCGTCGGGTTCGCTGTTGGCGATCGCGCCGAGTGATTCTCCTCGCACCATCGCATCGAGCAGAGGTTCGTGCTGCTCCTTGCCAAAGTCGCGCAGCGTGAAGATGGCGCAGAGGTGCGCGCACAAGCTCGCGACAAATCCCAGATCTTTCGCATCGAGCGCCAGGTGATAGAGCAGCGCACAGAGCTGTTCGAGCGATGCCACGTCGCGCTCGAGCGCCAGCACGTAGACCCCTCGGGCGCCGAGCGCTCCGAACACATCTCTGGCGAAGGTGTTGTTTTGATCGCGTTCGAAGGCGGTGTCTGCGAGCGCTCGCGCGAGGTCTTCGATCTCGATCGAGACCTCGCCATCTGGCATGAACAGCATCCTCACCTCACATCCTCGGTGTCAGCCCTTCCGCTTCGAGCGTGCGCACGGTGCGCTCCATCGCGTCGATCAATCCATCGACCTCTGCTTCCGTGTTCGAGACCGTGGGCGTCGCGCGCAGGACACCCTGATCGATGGGCACGAGCGGGTAGGATTGCAAGGTCACGTAGTAGCCCTCTTGAAAGAGCAACTGACCTCCTCGCATCACCGCCTCGGGTGATCCGACATACGCGCTGACGATGGGGAACCCGTTGTCATTGTCCGTGCGAATCCCGCGCGCCCGGTAGGACGCGATGATTCGGGTCGTGTAACCATGAAGCGTGGCGCGCCACGCGTCGCCGTTCACTTCGTTTAGCTCCAACCCCGCGAGCGCGCTGGCGAGCGATGCGAATGGCACAGGCCCCGAGACGATGTAGCTCGTGATGTTGCACTTGAGCGCGCGCTTGATGCGCGCAGGGCACGCCACGAACGCCGCGAGCGAGGAGTACGCCTTGGAGAGCCCCGAGACATAGATCACGTTGTCGTAACCTGCGCCAAGGTGTGCCACGACGCCATTTCCTCTGTAGCCCCATGGCATCGCATCATCCGGTCGCTCGCCAAGGACGCCAAAGCCATGTGCGTCATCGATGTAAACCAGCGCGTCGTGCTCGCGCGCCAGATCGAGGATTACTTTTAGCCCCGGAATGCGACCTGTCACCGAGAGCACGCCATCGATCACGATCAACCGCGTGTCGCGATCTCTGTACTTCACGAGCAGCTCTTCGAGGTGCGCGAGGTCATCATGCCGAAAGGACGCGAGCTCGGCCTTGCACATATCCCTGGCGAGTCTGCACCCATCGTGGTTGACCTTGTGCACGGACTTGTCCGCGAGGATCACATCTCCCTTCTTCACCAGCGCAGGGATCAACCCCACCGCGATAAGCGAAATGGTCGGTAGCACCAGGGCGTCCTCGGTCCCGAGCAAGCGCGCGAGCTTATCCTCGAGCTCCTCATACAGCACAGGGCTGCACGCCATCCTGGCCCAGGATGGGTGCGTTCCCCATTCGCTGACGGTTTGCTGGACGCGCGCGATGACCTCGGGGTGCAGGTCCAGGCCGAGGTAATTGCAGCTGGCAAAGTCCGTGAGCCAGCGCCCATCGATCTCGATCTGGCGGCCGCGTTGCCTGGTGCAGACGCGGTCATAGAGTTTGCCTTCCTCGACGATGCGACGCACTGTGGCGTTCTTTTGTTCCAGCGTATGTGCGAGCAAGCGGTCGAAGATGTCTTCGCTCATGCGATCTCCCTCGGTGCGATGTCTGCAAAATACCACACGAGGTGCAACCTCTCACACCTCGCTCGGTATGCCCTCGTGCCTCGACCGATCTCAGGTGCCCTAAAGAGAGAAGGCGCGCGGCTTGAAAACCGCGCGCCTTCCAGAAGGTCATTGCGTTCGATGTCGCGTCGAGGTCACGCCAGTTCCTGGATCAGGCGGCTGACCACCGAAGTTTCGAGCACGGGCGCTGCTTGCGCGGTGAACTCGCGCATATCCTCGGGGACGCTCGCCTTGACATCGAGCAAGCCGACGACATCTGCCACAGGCGCGAGGATGTCGTGGAGGCCGAGCTTGAGCCCGTATTGGTAGAGCCTGTTCCATTGCTTGTGCACGCCCGCGTCGACGTGGCTCAGGCCGAGCAAGTAAAGCTCGCCGAGCGCATTCGCGAGGTTCGCGCGGAACAAGTCGATCGGATCGAGCGGAGGTCGCGCGTTGCCGAGCTGGGTGTCGTTCGCGGAGCGATCCTCGAACGCGTCGACCCAGGGTTGGAGCATCGAGCGCGAGTCATCGTCCTCCTTGAACACCAACGCGGTGGGGCGAATGATAAGCCCGTGTGCGCCGACGTGCATGTTGCCCGCGATGAACTCGATGTGTTCGGGGTCGCGAGTCAACCTGGCGAGCAGGCGCTCGGTGCCAGCGCGGTTGCGGTTGGTGTAGGGGTGGAAGAGCATGGCGGTGCGCCCGAGGCTATCCACCAGGGTCGCCGTCACGGCCTGATCTCTGACCGAGAAGGTCGCCTCTTCCACGCGCGCCACAGGCACGACGTGGAAGTCCTCGCCGATGCGACGAGGTCGCAGTGATGCGGGGGGCAGGGCGCCGAGGCGAGCGCGGATCTCGTCGAAGTTCTCGACGTGAACGGGCGCTGGCAGCGTGTTCCAGTCGAAGTTCTGTGGGTAGGCCGAAGCAGGAGATCTGCCGAGCTCGATGTGGTGGTCGGCGTGCAGGTCTGCCTTCTTGAGCACGAGCTGTCCTCGCCCGAGCGATGCGATGTCACGCCCCTTGATGATGAGCTTCGCGCCGAGCGCGGCGAAGTCTTCGGGGAGCGTTGTTTCGTCTGCGGGGTTGAGGAACTCGTGGCCGAGCGCCATGACCATACCCGTGGCGCTGTCTTGCATGATCGCCTGGATGATCACCGACTTCTTGCGGTGAATCACAGTGCAACCGAGCCCGACGAGGCGCGTTTGCCCGAGCTTTGTCTTGGTGTCGTCGACGCTGCCGCGGATGAACAACCTCGGGATCGGGGTCTCTTCCTGACGGAGCGCGTCCGAGCGGATCAAAAACTCACCGATGAGATCGGCCACATACGTCGGGCTAAAGCGCGCGTCGTGGTTGGCGTAGTGTTCATATTGCTGGCGAAGATCCTGGATGATCGTCGCTGGCCAGATGAACTCCGCCTCGTTGAGCTGGTGCTCGAGCTGTTGGAAGCGATCCATGGCCGCCTTGGGCGTGCCGGTGAAGCCGTGTTGGAGGAGGTCGACGATCTTGTCCTCGACCTTCTCGAGCAGCTCGTCGGCGCGAGGCTCATCGTGGATGGTCGTCGAGACAAAGCCTGATTGCTTCTCCTCTTCGAGCTTCCTGAAGCCCCAGATGGCCATCGGGACGTGGATGCAGGGCGCGTCCTCGGCGCAGTCACAGCGCGTGTAGCGCAGGTCGCCAGGGACCTGGAAGCGCAGCGTGTGGCCGAGCTTGTGGAAGCGCACCAGCGGTTTGGTGCTGCGCACCAACTCGAGCACGAGGCCATCTTCGAACTCCTTCTTTGCCTTGCGCATGCGCTTGGCCGAGAAGACCTCCTTGATGTCATCGTCGGTGAACTGACCCGGGTCCCATGGCTCGAGCTGGTCAGCCGAGATAAGCTCTTCGGCTTCGCCTTCTGCGGCTCCTTCCTCGGGCGCGTGCTCCTTTGCCCAGGTCTTGTAGGCGAGCACGGAGCGAATGAGGTGGCGGCAGATCCCGGTGGCGGGGCAGGTGCATTCGGCGTCCTTGACGACGACGTCCGCTGCAAACGTGCAGACGACATCGTCGCTCCAAGTAAAGCGGAGGCCGCCTTTATCGTCGAGTTCTTCGATCTCGACGGTGACCGTGGCCTTCTCCAACTCCTTGGTGGCACGCTTGACGGTGCCGCGGTTGGAGATGGTGGCCAGATCGTCATCTGTAAGTACGAGCAGATCCTGACGCATGGTCTTGTCCTTCTATCGCGCGCTGGCTTGTCGAGCCAGTGATAGGGCGCGCTGTGATACAGCGCGCCCTATCACTGGCAGGAGCGTTACTTATCTGACCTTCTCTGCGACCCAGGCCGCGAGCTCTCCGGGGGTCATGGCGCCGACCTCGGCGCCGAGGTTGACCATCTTTTGAGCCGTGTTCTGGTCGTAGCTGGGGTTGGCCGTTCCATCGAGCGCAGCGAGACCGAGCAGCTTGCTGCCTGCCTCGCAGATGTGTCGCGTGACCGCGAAGAGCTCGTTGATGGGGCCGCCCTCGTAGAAGTCCGTGATCAGCAGGACGATGGTACGCCTCGGGTTCTCGATGAGGCTCTCGGCGTAGCGCAATGCCTTGCCGATGTCGGTGCCGCCACCGAGTTGAACCTTCATCAACGTGTCCACCGGGTCCTGACACTCGGACGTGAGGTCGACGATCTCGGTGTCAAAGACCACGAGGTGCGTCTTGATCGCGCGGATGCCCCAGAAGATCGAGGCGGTCACCGCCGAGTGGATCACGCTGTCGAGCATCGAGCCTGACTGGTCCACCACAATGATGAGCTGCCAGCGATCGACCTGGCGCTTGATGCGCGAGAAGAAGTACGGGTCCTGGATGATGATCTTCTTGTGATCGGGATCGTAGTGCTTGAGGTTGCGTCGGATCGTCTCCTCGGGGGAGAAGTTCTTGGCGACCTTGAGGAAGGAGCGGCGACGCCTGTCGAGCGAACCCGTGAACGGCGTGCGGACCTCCCTGGCGAGCTTCTCGATGAGCTCTGCGACGACCTTCTTGACGAGGTTGCGCGCGAGCTTCAAGACCTCTTCATCCATCAAGTGCTTGGTGCGCAACACCGCCTTCATCAAGGTGATGTTGGGCTCGGCCTTCTCGAGCATCTCGGGGCGCGTGACCAGCTCCTCGATGTTGTAGCGATCGAGGGCGTCCTTCTCCAGGCGTTCGATCACGCGCTGTGGGAAGAGCTGGTGAATGCCGTTGATCCAATCAGGCACATTGAGCTGGCTCTCGCCGCTGCCGCCAGAGCGATCGCCGCCCTTGTTGGCGCGACCCGATTGCCCGCCGCCCGCGCCGCGGATGTTACGGCCGTGGCCATACTCGCGGTCGTAGAGGAAGCTCACGAGCTGCTCGCGCTGCTGCCAGCTCTCGGGCATGTCGACGGGAAGATCCTCGCCGCCAACACCGAGCACCATCTTCCAGCGGCGCATGCGATCCTCTGGCGAGAAGCCAGGCATCGCGTCAGCGCCTGATTGACCCTGGCCGCCAGCGCCGCCACCAGCTTGCTGTCCGCCTGCGCCTTGTTGGCCCTGTGCGCTGCCGGGGGTATCTGTCGGGGCAGCTTCGAAGTCTTCGCCTGCTGCCTCTCCACGGCCGCTGACGCCACCGGAGCCGCTCGCGGAGGGCGTGTTCACGCCCGCACCTGCGCCACCAGCACCGCCTGCGCCAGCTTGCATCGAGCCACCCTGACCGCCATCGCCATCCAGAGTTCCAGCGCCGCCAGCTTGTTGCTGGCCACCAGCTTGTTGTCCGGCGCCAGCTTGTTGCTGGCCACTCTCTGCGCCGGGACCTGCCGAGACCCCTTGAGAGGTGCGGCCTGCCTGGTTGGGAGATGCGTCGAGCGAAGGTTCGCCATGGCCAGATGGGTCGAGGTTCCCGGAGGCGTCCTGGCTTTGGCCGCTGCCGCTTCCCTGTCCACCCTGACCTTGTCGTTGACCCTGTGCTTGTTGTTGACCTTGCTGCCCTCGTGCTCCCTGTTGTTGGCTGCCGTCTCCAGGTTGTCCTTGCTGATCGTTTTGTTGATCAGGAGAACCTTGAGGTGTGCCCGTTGGAGGTTGCTGAGGCTGCGCGAAGTCATCGGCGGCTTGCGACTCGACCTGTGGTTCCTGACGCGGATGCCTCAGGCCAAAGCGATCGATGGTCTCGAGGACGCGTTGTGCGAGGATCTGCGCATGCTCGAAGGTCATCAGATCCACGGGCGGGAAGCCCGACAGCGCATCTTCACCTTCTTCGCCGCTGCTTTGCGGGAAGAGCATGTCGATCAGGTTGTGCTTCTCGCGAGGAGTGAAGAACGTGAACGCCAGGCGCAGGCCAGGGAGGACCTCCCAGAACTGCTCCTCGTTCAGGTCCATCACCAACTCGTTGAGGCGGTCGAGCAAGCGCGAGTCGCGCTGCGCCGCCTCGCGGGCCAGCGAGAAGAAGCCGATGAGGAAGTCGCCCAGATCCATCGGATCGGTGAAGAAGTTGATCGTCTCGAGGATCTGATCCATGTCCGCTTCGCTGAGCGTGAACAGGGCACCGAGCGTGGCGCCGCGCACGAGCGGCATCTGCTCCTCGTCTCCGCCAATGCGAGAGAAGAGCGAGACGAAGTCCTCGCGATCGGTGAACTCCTCGTTGGCGCAGCGCTGGAACGTGTAGAACAGCGTCCCGATGGCGTCGATCAACTCCTTGTCGCGATCAGGCACGGTGCCAAGGATCTCGAACAACCAGAGCGAACGCTTGTAGCTCTCGGCAAGGATCGACTGCACGGACTTGGTGTCCTTGCCGCCAAAGACCTCGTCGAAGGCGTAGAGGTAGATCAGGTGATCGAGCGCCTTGGTGAGGTGGAAGAAGTCTCCATCCTCGCGCACGATCTCGAAGAGGCGCTCGTAGAGCTCCTCGGTCGATTCGTCCAACCCCATCAAGGTCGCCTCGAGCACGATCATCGATGCGCGCTCGGCGTCGCGATCGATCTCGCGTGCTTGCTCCAAAAGCTTCGATGTCGCCGCTTCCGGCAAATCCGCGCCGTAGATCGCGTTTTCGATAAGAGACGCTTCATACTCGGGGGACCAGATGATCTCCCAGGTCTCGGTCGGGTTGGAGAGGTCATCGCGCTCCACCAGATCGGTGTGATCGGTGAGCTTGAAGCCTGCAAGGCCGAGCCCGCGGCAGCGGTGGAGGAGGACGCTCTTTTCGCGATCCTCGTCCTTGAGCAGCTCGAGCTTGACCGTGATCTTCTTGTGGTCGGGCGTGAGCTTCGCGCGGTGCAGATCGCGGCGCGTGTTCTTGACCAGCGGCGGCAAATCAGTGCCTTCGCCGAGCAATCCTCGACGATCGCCACAGAAGACCTGACGCGCCATATCGAGTACGGGGTGATTGTACTCGGCGGCTTGCTCTTCCTTGATGACGGCTGCGCTGAGCGCGTCGAGCAAATCATAGCGCCAGAGCTCCTGGCGACCGCGCATGTTGGCGAGCGCCCAGGCGGTCGTCTCGACCGCGATCGCGTCCGAGGTCGACAGGATCTGCCCCTTCTCACGCAACTTCAGGACGATCTGGTAGAGCAAATCGCGCCCATCCAGCAACTCACCGCGTTGGCGCGCTTCCCACACATAGCGGTAGAACGCCGGGCCGTGGACGCCGGACTGGTAGCCGCTCATCTTGTCGATGCGCTCGTAGGTAAACGGCGTCATCGTGATGCCGTGGTCGGTGACCACGCGCTCCTCTTGCTGCGCCATGGCGGCGAGCATCGCAGGATCGATTTGGGGTGCTTCCTCGGCCTCGCCAGCCTCTCCCTCTTCGCCCTCGATGACGGCGTCTTCGATCTCGTCCTCCTCCGGGTAGGGGAGGTAGAGGTCCTCGAGCGGGAAGCCGCGCAGGCGCGCGTTGAGCGCTGGTGTGTGGAAACCACCGGTGACGACCATGACCATCTGGTCGGGGAATTCGTCGAGCGCCTCCTGGACGCGCTCGGCCATGAACTCCTCGCGCTGCTGATCCTCGTAGGTCGCCTCGCCGCCCATGTAACGCAGCTGGTAGACAAAGTGGTAGGCGCGATCGAGGTAGCGCTCGGGCGTCATCTCGCGGTCGAGCTCGAAGAGCACGTCCCACACCTCGTCGAAGTCCTGGACCTCGAGGCGCTCACACAGCGTGGAGATGTAGTCGTTGCCCACGTATTTGCGATCCGCGTAGCGGTGGCGGCGCTCGGACTCGTGCGCGATCGTGTACCAGGGCTTGTCGATAAAGCGCACCGGGATGCCAAGCTCCTTGGCAGTCTGGATCGCTTGCCACTCCGGCGAGAACTCGCAGAAGGGGTAGAACGCCGAGGCGCGCGTGTTGTCCGAGTAGCGCACGTAGGAGAAGAGGGCCACGGGGAGCTCGTGCTCCAGGTAGAGCTCTTCGATGCGCTCGTTGTAGTCGTGCGGCCCTTCGATAAGGATCGCGGCTGGCTTCAATTCCAGCGCGACCTCTCGGAGCATACGCGCGCTCGTCGGGCTATAGTGACGCACCGGGAAGAAGCGCACTCGAAGCGAATCATCCCTGTTCAGGAGTGTGTCGAGGATCGGTTCCATCGCTTTTTTGATCCTTTGCTTGGGCTCTCGGGTGACCGGCTGACAACGCATACGTCATCGAACCAAGGTCATGGCGTGGGGAGATCTCACTCTCGGGTACGGTCGAACCACCGCGCCTCCCGCGCACATTCCACAAACCGATTCATTCACGGAGCGCGCGCAGGGACGCGGTCATTCATTTGGACGCTCGAGGGTCTTGCAACAACCGGCTCAGGACTGGTTGAGCACCTTGCGGCTCGCCTCGTAGTAGGACTGCCAGTGCTTCCCTTTGCGGCCCTTGACCACCTGGTTGAAGTAAAGGCGCAGTTTCTTCAGATCCTCGGCGTTCTCTTTGAGCGCCGCGCCGACGATGTTGTCGACGATGTGATCTGGTTGGACCGAGGACTTCCCGAAGTAGTAGGCGTGCAAGCTCGACGCATATCCGACTTCGACAGCCTCGGCCGTGCTCATCACTGTCGTCAGCGTTTCAATCGCCTGCCCGCCCAAGGTCTTTCCCGAGCGGAGCTCGTGGAACGTGGTCACGAGAAGTTCGGTAGCGTCCTCGGTGAAGCGCACGGGGATACCCGCGCGCTCGAGGCGACGCTCCATCTGCGTCTGGACCAGCTCGCGCTCCTGCTTCAAGTTCTGGATGGGGTGGACCGTCTCGAAGTTGAAGCGGCGCTTGAGCGCGGCGCTCATTTCGTTGACGCCGCGGTCGCGCGTGTTCGCCGTGGCGATCACGTTAAAGCCCGAGCGCGCATACAGCGTGCCCTCGGGGCCGTTGAACTCGGGGATCTTCATGACGCGGTCCGACAGGATCGACAGGAGCGTATCCTGGATCTCGAGCGGACAACGCGTGATCTCCTCGAAACGCACCAGCTTGCCTTCGTCCATGCCGCGGTAGAGCGGCGCCTCGACCATGGCCGATGGCGTCGCGCCTTCGCTCAAGAGCAGGGCGTAGTTCCACGAGTACTTGATGTCGTCCTCGGTGGTGCCTGCGCTCCCCTGAACGATGAGCGTCGAATCTCCCGAGATCGCTGCCGAGAGGATCTCGCTCAAATAACTCTTCGCCGTGCCGGGCTCGCCGATAAGCATCAAGCCGCGGTTGGTCGCCAGCGCCACCACGCAGCGCTCGATAAAGCGGCGCGTTCCCACGAACTTGTGCACGATGTCGAGCTTCTTATCCCCCAACACGAACTTGACCACCGAGTCGGGCGTCATCGCCCAACCGAGAGGTTTCGGTTTGCCCTTGTCGTTTTCGATCAGGCGCGCGATCTCGTCAGAGTAGAGCATCTCCACCGACGGGCGCTGGAGCTCCTCGACTTTAACTTGCTTCTTCTCAGCCATTCCTTTTTCTCTCTCATCGCTTCGGGGGAATCGTGGGCCCAGGTGATTCACCTGGAAAACTCATACGCTCTCGCGTCACTTTCGACGTCTTTCCTGGCATAAACCCAAAACATACACGGCAAACAGTTCGATTGGATCGACGTTGTTTGGTTTTCCTTTCGGTAAATCGATTTGTTTGTCGATTTTCCGCAACTTTCAGGGTTATGCGAGCGAGCAAGAACCTAGCATCGGAACTGGACTCCTACAAGCGCGCACGTTCGTGGTTATACGATCAAAACACTGGATTGGCGCGTGCTGCTCACTGGATCGGCTCGACGCTTCTCGGTAAGCTGTGTGGAGCACCTCCTCTTCATGCCTGTCGGTGGGTCAACGGACACGTTTGTCCTACAAACACACCCTCCAGATCACAAAGGAGACGGTGCTCCGATCGATTGGGGGAACTGTTTGGAAAACCTTGGCTTTGGTGGAGCTCTCGAAATGAAAAGACATCCTGTTTTCTCGATCCTCTTCGCGCTCTTGTTGCTCGTGACCCTCGGCGCGTGTTCTGGCGGCGATGACCCTGCCGATGGCGACACAGATCCGTGGCAGGTCGGCGCGAACAATACCTCGGCGGATATGACGCCAGCGGTCGATATGGGCCTGGACGTCGACACGCCTCCTGATGTGCGCGATATGACCGATCCTCCCCTGGATATGCCTGGTCCAATAGATCAAGGGCGCCCGGATGAGCCTGACATGCGACCGCCTGATATCGATATGCCTCCTCCTGTGCTCGATATGGAGACCGTCGAGGATACGCCTCCTGATATGCCGCCTGCGCCTGATATGGCGCCGCCTGCGATGCTCGAGGACGAGCTCCAGACCGCTCCATGGTATGCGGTGATTCCTGTCGGGATGATGGGCAACGCCGGGGAGGTCGGGTTTATGGCCGAGCTGAATTTTGGCGCCAATGGCGACGCGACGCTCGACGCCAATGGCGCTCGCGCGGGCAAGTGGGAGGTTGTCCCAGGCATCGGCGAGCGTGTGAGGGTGTATGATCTGGACCAGCCGTCGCCATCAGACCCTGCCGAGTTGACCTTGATCCCGATCCGTAGCAGGCAAGGGGATCTCGTGGGGCTCGATATTATCGTCGGTCCTGCCTCGACGATTGTCTTCGAGCAGGTCACGTTGCGAAGCGCCAGGCAATACACGCTCTCGCAATTTGTCGGGACCTGGCGCTCCATCGACCCGCTTCCCGTCCAGAGCCAGCAGGATGTTTATCTCGCGCTTCGCATCGACAACACGAACGTCGAGTACGGCATCCTCGACACCTCGGACAACTACCAGGGGTTTATACTCAAACCCTCGAGCACCGCTGATTTCCTCGATGGGACGTCGTTCTGGTACATGATTCCGGATGGCGGCCAGACGATGGGTCCATCACTGGCTGGCGAAATCACCACGCTCGATGGTCAGCTCACGCTTTACGCGCTCTTTAACGACGACAACACCAACTCACAGTACAGCATCCCGCTCCAACGCTACATCCAAGCGCCTTGATTTGCGCGCCTTGATCTGCGGCCCTCGCGCCCCCCGCGGCCCTCGCTCTCGCTCGTCCGCGGCCCCCCTGTTTCTCGCTTCGCTCGGGAGGGGGGCAGACCTGGCGTCGGGTGCGTGGTTGGTGGTTCGCTTGGGGGTGCTTTCGATTTGGCGGTGAGTCTTGCGTGCGGGGAGCTTCGTTGCAGGTTTTGTAGAACGCGAGACATGCCCCCCGCTCCTCACTTCGTTCGTCGCTGCC
Organism: Myxococcota bacterium; assembly: GCA_036155555.1. GTDB lineage: Bacteria > Myxococcota_A > Bradymonadia > Bradymonadales > Bradymonadaceae > JAYZVO01. The sequence goes on along the minus strand of JAYZVO010000166.1, from coordinate 16,603 downwards.
CCCCAAACAGCACTACGTTTGTTGGGGGGCGCCCTCACGATGATTTCGGCACACAGGTTCGCTTTTGTGTGCCTTCGTGAAACTCACTGCCATATCCAAGGCTCCTCATCGCAAAACGCCAACCTGGAGTCGGAGCGCGAGGGGAACCCCCAAACTTGGGGGTCGCGATGAACGCAGGAGGTAAGCATTGCGGCCTGCCGCGATGCTTACCTCCTGAAACAAGAGCGGGGGGCATGTCGTGCCTTCTGCAAAACCTGCAACGAAGCTTCCCCAAGCGAACCACCAACCTCGAAACGGAGCGCGAGTTTGCCCCCTATGCAAGCGTAGCGCAGCATGGGGGGCAGCAAACGCGCCGTCACTCCGTTGCTATGGCGCCAAAACAACAACCTCTAACTCGGAGGTTCACAACGGCAGGCGCCGTTTGCGGGGGGCGCAGGCGCCGTTTGCGGGGGGCGCGTGAGCGGGGCGCTCAATTGCAGGTCGCCTCGTTGTTGTTGCGCTCGACCTCGCGCTCTGCGGCGCCAAGGCGTGCGGCGAAGGCGTCCGCTTCGCACTCGGGGAGCTTGTGGTTGCGCTTGATGACGACCTGATCCTCGACTTGCGAGAGGTTCTTCAAGCCATCGAGCGTGGTCAACTCGTGGTTGTGCTCGATATGCAACAGCTCGACCTCGGTGATTTGCTCGAAGCCCGAGAGGTCTGGCACCGAGTGGTTGTAGTCGATGGTGAGCAACTCCACGTCACTCACGTTGGAGAACCCTTGCAAGCTCTCGAGCGCCCGATTTCGCTCGACGCGAACCTCGTCGATGGAGGTCAGCGAGGAGGGGAGGTCGAGTCGCGTGAGCGCGTCATTGTTTTCGACAAGGAAGTAGTCGAGCGAGGGGAGGTTGTTCGATTGCAGGTCGATCCTCTCGAGCGCGATGTTGTCGATCAGATCGATGCCTCGACTGCGCTCCAGCGCCGAGAGCCCGAAGAGCGTCTCCATCGCGCTCGTCTCGACCAACCGAACCGAGCCACATTGCTCGAGCACAGGCAGGTTTGGCATCTCGCGCGCGGGCTGCACGCCGCGGATTTCGAGCGCGTCCCCGATCAACTCCAGGCGATCGAACGAGCCGAGCGCCGAGAGGTTCCAGTTGTGGCTGATCTCCAAACGCCCACCCACCGAGATGAGGTTTTGCATCCCGACGAGCGAGGTCAGGTCGGGGTTGGACTGGATGATGAGAGAGCCTTCGACATGGCGCAGTGAGGATAGCCCCGAGAGATCCTCCAGGCCGACCACTCCTTGAATCAGAAGATCACCTTCGAGGCGACCATCTGCGTCGAGCGGCAGTTCATCGAAGTCCTCGGGGGATGCGATCACCACCACGCCGGGCTGGTTCTTCAGCGGTTCTCTCGCCACATTGTAACTGTGCACGATCCTGGCCTGGCGCTCATCATTGGGCTTGACCAGGTAGGATGCCTCGATGTCGACATTTCCGAGCGTGACGTCCGGGCCAAAGGTGTGCCTGAACGAGATCTCGCGCGATTCGCCAAACTCACCGCGTTCGATGTGATTCTCGGTCGTGCAAGATCCTGTGCTGCACTGCATATTAAAGCGCACCACCCAGTTGACGAGCGGGGTCTCTTCCTCATCGACGAGCGCCTTGACGACGACCGTCCCATCGGGCGCGATCATCGACGATGAAATCAACGTGATCTGTGGCTCGTCGTAAGGGTCGGCATCATTTCCAAACAGGCCATCTCCGCCAAGAATACCGCCCTCGCCATCACCTCCGAACAAACCACCGCCCCCTCCTGAACCACACCCGAGCGTCCAGAGAAACATCGTGGCGAGCAGCGCTCGCGTGAGCGTGGTCCTGGATAAAGAGCTCTTCATGTTTGCCTGTCTCCTTGTTGGTGAAACGAACCCACTTCCAACGAATACATCCGTACAGCAACTCTATGTTATCGCTGTCGATTTGGTTTCGAAAGAACGCGCGTTCACGTTTCGTCCGGGAGGATGATGCGACGTCGTGATGCAGACCTGGCGTGCGCCTCGAGCCCTTCGTGTTTGGCGAGGCTGATGGCGTCCCTGACCAACACCTGCGCTTCTTCCAACGCGTCGATCCTCATCCAGGTGCGCACGCGAAGGAAATTGAACACGGACAACCCCGCGAAGCTCCTGGCCGTGCCACCAGTGGGGAGCGTGTGGTTTGGTCCCGCGCCATAATCACCCAGGACCTCTGCGGCGCCTTCGCCGATAAACAGCCCGCCGTAGTGGCGCAGGTTGCTCGAGAGCGAGTTCGCGTTACGTGTCAGAACCTCGAGGTGCTCTGGCGCGAGCAGGTTACACACCGACGCGCCCTCGCCGAGCGAGTCCACGAGCACCGCGTAACCATTGCGCATCGCCGCCTCTGCGGTCTCGCGTGTGGGGAGCATTTCGAGCTGCGCGGCGAGCTCGCGCTCGACGGATTCGATGAGCGAGGGGCTCGGGGTGACGAGGATGGGGAGGGCGTCAGGATCGTGCTCGGCCTGTGCCAGGAGATCGGCGGCGACGGTCGTCGCGTCCGCTTCCTCGTCTGCCAGAACCACCAGCTCGCTTGGCCCGGCGAGCATATCGATGCGCACGATCCCGGCGACCAGCTGCTTGGCCGCTGTCACCCAGCGGTTGCCCGGACCGACGATCGCATCACACGCGGGCACTGATTCCGTGCCATAGGCCATCGCCGCGATGGCCTGCGCGCCTCCCACGACGAGCATCGCGTCGGCGTCTGCGATGGCCGCCGCCGCGAGCGTGATATCTGTCGGTTTGGGGCTCGCGAGGAACACATCAGGGCAGCCCGCAGCTCGCGCCGTGATGGCGGTCATCAGCACGCTCGATGGAAGCGGAAAGCGCCCGCCTGGTGCATAACAACCCGCCACGTCGACCGGCGCTACCGTGTGTCCAGCCTCGCCGCCAGGGATTTGCATCGTCATGTCCGTGAGGCTCGCGCGTTGTGCGTTGGCGAACTCTCGGATTCTGTCTGCGGTGCGCTCGAGCATCTCGCGATCCTCGCTCGCGATACGTTCGAGCGCCGCATCCAGGGCCGCTCTCTCGAGGATCATCGGCGCGCCTGCCTCGATGTCGCCGAATTGCTCGGCAAAGACGCGCAGCTCGGCGTCCCCTTCCTCTCGCACGCGCTCGACGATGGCCGCTGCGGCCGCGAGTGTTTTCGCGTCTACAGGCTCTCGGCGCAGGGAGGGGAGGTCTCGCGTGGTGATGATCTCGAGGAGTGGCGTCTTGGACATGAGTCGAGTCTCTTTCAATGGCCCGCTGCCTTGGCGAGCGTGATGGTGACGGTTTCTTTTTCGATGTTCAGGAGTCCGACTTCGCGTCTCCTGGGCGGCGCCGAACGCGACGCGTGCGGCGGTCGAGTTCGCGTTCGACGTCTCTCAATGTGCCACCGCGCGCAGCGAGCGCGGTCAGCGCGAAGTAGAGCACATCGGCGGTTTCCCAGGCTGCTTCGGAGGGGTCGTTTGCTTCGATCAGTTCACGCGCTTCTTCGAGAAGCTTGGAGCGCAAGAGCTCGGGATCATCGAAGAGCCTGCGCGTGTACGATCCTCGCGGCGCGTCATGCAGACGGCGTTGAATCGTGCGGGCGAGCTCGGTGATGCCGCCGTCGTTGCCCCAGCAAGTGTGGGTGTCCTCGTGGCAAAACCCAGGGGCTTTCTGCGAGACCTTGAACCGGAGCGTGTCGCGGTCGCAGTCGAGATCGATGGCGAGCAACTCTTGCGTCGCGCCGCTCGTGGCGCCCTTGTGCCACAATCCCCGCTTGCGCGAGTGATAGACTCCCTGTCCCGCATCGACCGCGGCGCGCAAGCTCTCCTTGCTGGAGTAAGCGAGCCCGAGGGCGACGCCGTGCTCGTCGGTGACGACGGTGGGGAAGAGCCCATCAGGGCGATCGCTTTTAAGCGGCGCGCCGATGGCGTCCCCGAGGTGCATCTTGCCAGAGTAGAGTGCCATGCCGACCTGTGCATCCGCGCCCAACCTGTCGAGCTCGGCGATCTCTTCGGCGGTGGTCACGCCGCCTGCGATTGTGACGCGCGCCGAGCCCGCCGCTTCGACGAGCGCTTCGACCTGCTCGAGGTTTGTCCCCTGCATCCTCCCTTCGCGCTCGACAAACGTGATCAGGTATCCGCCGACCAGCCCCTCGAGTTGCTTCATGCGCTCGAGGATCGATTCGCCCGTGCCCTCGCGCCATCCCTTGACGACGACCTCGCCATCGCGCGCATCCAACGCTGCGATGACGCGCTCTGGAGGGAGCTTCTCGAGGATCTCGGGTTTGGCGGCGGTGCCGAGGATGACCTTTGCCGCGCCGCGATCGAGCCAGCGCAGCGCTGCATCCACGCTGCGGATGCCTCCGCCCACGCGACAGTCCGCCTCTTTCAGCACGCGGTCGATAAGCTCGCGGTTGTCCCCCTCGCCGCGCGCGGCGTCGAGGTCGATCACGGCGATCTCGCCAGCGAGCCTGAACTTGCGCGCGATCGGGATCGGGTCGCCTGCCTCGATCTCGAGCTCTTCGCCCCCGATGAGCTGGACGGTCTGTCCCCCCTGGAGGTCAATCGATGGAATGATCATGGGTTCTCTCTCTTTGCAGCGGAGCGGATGCGCAGCCCTTTGTTTGCCAGGACATCCTTGAGGGCATCGACGGTCCAATCTCCGTCGTGAAAGATAGACGCCGCCAGCACGGCGTCAGCCCCTGCTTCGACGGCTTCGACCATATGCTCGGGGGTGTTGGCGCCGCCGCTCGCGATGACAGGCACGCGCACGGCCTGGCTGACGGCGCGCAAGAAGTCGAGGTCATAGCCCGATCGCGTGCCATCTCTGTCCCAACTTGTCAGGAGCACCTCTCCTGCGCCCAGTGATACGGCGCGCTTGACCCACTCGATGGCGTCCAGTCCGGTCTTCTCGCGTCCTCCGCGAACGACGACCTCCCAGTGATCTCCGACGCGCGCGCCATCGATCGAAATCACTGTGCATTGAGAGCCGAAGCGCTCGGCCATCCTCGAGAGGAGGTCGGGATCGCGCACCGCCGCAGAGTTCACCGAGACCTTGTCCGCGCCCGCGTCGAGCAACCTCCCGGCGTCCTCGGGTTGGCGCACGCCGCCGCCGATGGTGAGCGGGATCGAGAGCTTCTCTCGCACCCGCTTGACGGTGTCGATCTGGTGCGCGCGCCCTTCGTGCGTGGCGCTCACGTCGAGCAGGATGATCTCGTCAGCGCCCTGGAGTTCATAGGCGTGCGCCAGTTCTGCTGGCGCGCCCGCGTCTCGTAGCCCCTGGAACTTGACCCCCTTGACCACGCGGCCGTCCTTGACGTCGAGGCAGGGGATGATTCGTGTCGTGAGCATGGTCGTTGTCCTTCCTCTAACCCTGGCTCGAAGCGCCGAGCAGCCAACGTCGCATCAACGCTTGGCCCCATGCGCTCGAGAGCTCGGGGTGGAACTGGCACGCGAGCGTATTGCCGCGCTCGATCGCGGCGACAAAGGGCGCCCCGTAGGTCGAGGTCGCGCCGCGCCAACCTTCAGGGATCGACGCGAGGCGGTATGAGTTGGCGTAGTAGGCATAGCCTTCCTCGGTCAGAAACGCGTTGGCGTCAGCATCGACCGGGGTGACCTGGTTCCAGCCAAGCTGTGGCACGCGAAGTTCGTCGGAGAACCTGCGCGCGTGGTCCTCGATCACGCCCAGGCCCTCGACGCCAGGGCTCTCCTCGCTCCCCTGACAGAGGAGCTGGAGGCCGAGGCAAACACAGAACGTCGCGCGCTCGCTCGAAATCAGTCGCGCGCGCAAAATGTCGACGAGCCCCAGCTCTTCGAGGCGCTTCATCCCCGCCCCGAATGCGCCGACGCCTGGCAAGACGAGGTGGTCAGCGTCGGCGATGATTTCCCGATCCTCGGTCAGCAAAGGGGTCACGCCCAGCCGCTCGAAGGCCGCCAGCATCGAGGCGATGTTTGCCACGCCCGTGCGAATGATCACGACCTGTTCTGGATTCTTGCTCACAGGACCCCCTTTGTGCTCGGAATCCCGGCGCTGGCGTCTCTGGCGACCGCTTGCCTCAAGGCAAGCGCGAGCGCCTTGAACGCGGCCTCGGCGCGGTGGTGGTCATTCTTGCCACGGAGCACGTCGACGTGCAGGGCGCAGCGCGCCGTCATGGCGAGTGATTCGAAGAAGTGTGTCAGGTTCTCTGTGGCCACATCCCCGATTTTCTCGCGCGTGAAGCCGATATGAACCTCTGGCCAGGGACGCCCGGAGAGGTCGATGACCACTCTGGCGAGCGCCTCGTCGAGCGGGGCGTAGGCGTGTGAGAACCTGGCGATGCCGGAGCGGTCGCCGAGCGCCTGATCGAGCGCTTGCCCGAGCGCCAGCGCGCAGTCTTCCACCGTGTGGTGATCGTCGATGTGGAGGTCTCCCGCACACGCCAGCTCGAGGTCGAGGCGTGCATGCTTGGCGAGCGCCTCGAGCATGTGATCCAAAAACCCGAGGCCCGTCGAGATCTTCGCGCTGCCGCTCCCATCCAGATCGAGCTGGACGCGAATCTCGGTCTCGCGTGTCTTGCGTTCGATCGTCGCGCTGCGTTTGCTCATATGAGCTTCTCCAAGAGGTCATCCCAGCTAGAAAAGATGCGGCCCGCGCCAGATCGAAGCATCGCCTCGCTGGTTTTCTCCACATCCGAGGTCGACGGAGGAAGCATGCCAAAACAGGCGCACGCGACCTCTCCATCTGCGGTCGCCGAGCGCGCTGCGCTCATGTCATCGGGGGTGTCACCGATCATCCACGCGCGCTCGATGCCAAGTCGCGCGCAGGCGATCTCGATCGGCTTTGACGAGGGCTTCGCGGGGGCATCTTCCATGCAGACGAGCACCTCGAAGAGGTCATGCAATCCCTCGCGCTCCAGGAAGTCTCGAGCGTCGCCGCGAGGTCGCCCGGTGACAACCGCGAGCTTGTATTTCTGACGCAGTGATTCGAGCTGCTCGCGTCGCACCATGGCGACCTCGCGCAGCTTCAGACCTGGCGAGTCTGCGGTCCCTTGATAGAGATCCTCGAAGACGCGCGTGACCTCATCGAGTGATTTCTCGACGCCGTGGTTGGCGAGCAACCTCCTCGTCAGCACCCAATCATTGTTGGCGTCCCCGGCGTGCTTCGCCTCGGAGATCTCGTGTTCGCCGAGCGTCACGCCAAAGTGCGCGCAGGTCCTTGTGATCGCGGCGCGGTAGGATGCGTGCACGTCCACCATCACGCCATCCATATCGAGCAGGATCGCTTGCGGTGAGAGGGTCTCGAGCGCGCGCACGACGCGCGCGGTGAGGTTCGCGTCACCGGGGCAGCTGATCCTGAGGGCGTCCTTTCGATCGGGCGCGCCGGGCCATGCGCGCACGGCGATCCCTTGCGAGGCCATCATGTCGCGAATAAAGACAGGATCGTGGTGTCTGGCGAAGACAAAGTTTGCCTGGCTGTTTGTGGGAGCTGCCCCGATGCGCTCGAGCGCATCGGAGAGCACGCCGCGCTCTTGTCGCACCTGCGCGATAAAGCGGCGGATGTCATCCTCGGGAGAGGTCAACCTCGCGATGGCGAGCGCTGCGCTCGGTCCCGACACCGCGTAAGGATTTCCGACGGCGCGCAACCAGTCGATCACGCGAGGTTGCCCGAGCACGTAGCCGACACGAAGTCCCGCCATACCCCACGCCTTGCTCATCGTGCGCACGACGACGACGTTGGGGAGCGTGAGCGCGAGTGAGGTCAGGTCATGCTCGCTGGCGAACTCGACGTAGGCATGATCCAACACGATCAGCGCATGAGGCGCGGCGTTCGCGATGCGCTCGAGATCCTCGCCCGAGAGGACCTCGCCGGTGGGGTTGTTCGGTGACACGAGCGCGATATGGCGCGTGGTGTCGCTCACGCTCGCGATGACCTCCTCGATGGGGAAGGGGGCGTTGTCCTTCCAGGGGATGCGCGTGATGGTTGCCTGCGCGATCTGCGCATAGCGAGGGATCATCTCGAAGGTCGGGTCGATGATGATTGTTTCGCGACCCGGCTCGAGCATCGCGCGGCAGGTGCGATCGAGCGCATCGTCTGCGCCTGCGGTGGCGAGCACGCGCGCGATGTCGACCTGATAGCGATCAGCGAGCGCGCGCTCGAGCGCGCGCGGGCTGGGGTAATTGCGAACCGTGGCGGCCTCCATGTCACGCGCGGTGGCCATGACTGCTTCTGGAGGCCAGGCGCCTTCGTTGCCATCGAGCCGCAAGTCGACGGGAGCCTGGCTGCGAGGCACCGTGTAGGAGCCTGCTTGTTGCAGGGCGAGTATCGGTTCGAGCGCAGGAGATCGGGTCATGGAGGGACTCGAGGGGCGCGAGTTTGGGTCAAGGGACGATTTGTGCGAGCTTGGTGACGACGATGTCTGCGCCGCCAGCGGCCTTGAGTTCGGGGATCAGGGTCGCCAGCGCCTTCCGGGGGACAGCGGCCTTGACCGCCCAACCTTCGCTCGAGTGGAGCGATGAGATCGTTGGCTCGCGCATGCAGGGCAAGATCTTGACGATCTCATCGAGCTTCTCGCGCGGGACGTTCAGCTCGAGCATCACGCGCTTCCTCGCCTCGAGGACGCTCTCGAGGACGAGCTTCAAGTCCTCGATGGCGCTCCGCTTCGCGGGATCATCGAGCGCTGCGGGGTGCGCGTAGAGTCGGGTCGAGGAGTGCATCAGCGTGTCGACGATCTCGAGCTGGTTGGCCGTGAGCGTGGAGCCTGTCGCCGTGTTGTCCACGATACAGTCTGCGTCCTCGGGAGGGAACACCTCTGTTGCGCCATAGGCGCGCACGAACTTCGCGTCGAGGTTTTGCTCCTTGATCCATTGTTTGGTCAGGCGAGTGTACTCGGAGGCGATGACCAGAGGTTGATCGGGGAGCTTTCCATCGATCAAGAGATCTTCTGGCGCGGCGGCCACGAGGCGCACAGGGTTGAGGCCGAGATCGAGCACCTCGGTGAGCTCGGCGCCAAGCTCTGCGACCCAGTCCGCGCCAGCAAACCCGAGGTCGCGCGAGCCCACGTGGAGCATCTCGACGATGTTCTGTGGTTTGAGGATCTTTGCCTCGATATGCTCGAGCGAGAGGGTGGGGCGGTAGCTTCGCTTGCCCTGACGGATCTGGACGCCCGCGTCTCCAAGGAGCGCGAAGACCCCCTCTTGCATGCGGCCCTTGGGGAGACCGAGTTTGAGGAGTGGGGAATTGGCCAACGTGTCATTTGCCTCTGTCATCTCTTCCTGCTCCGTGGTCCTTTTCTATAGGGAGGGGGCGCTCCCGCATCATGTCGAGCTCATGCGAATCTACTCGCATCCTCTCCCCGAGATCAATAGCGCCGACGTCGTGGATAACGCGCTGCGTCATTCCCGGTGATCGCGTCGCTCGGATTGTCGTCGAACAGGCGCTTTGGGAAAAGAGCCCGATTGGTTTGCTTTCAAGCGCTTGCGCGCACGGGATGGCGCGTGCTATTGGGGTGCACGCTGTTAGAGCGAACGATTTATAGCGTGGCCAACATGTTTGGTGGCAAAGCTTTGTTTGGATAAAAATCCTCTCGGGAGAGGTGCGCGGGATGGAGTCGAAAGGGGTCAGCGAAGAGCAAGTTTACAAGGGGCGCCTCGGGCGCACCTCGAAGACATCAGTGCTCATCAGTAGCCACGCGGGGCCAGTGTTCCCCGCCAGCGTTTATACCGGGGTCAACGTGACCGAAGATCCCGAGTTGCGCGAGAAGCTCTTTGACGGGGAACTCAACCGCGTCCCGAGCCCCTTCTCCGATCGCACCTACGATCTGGCGATCCCCGTGCGTTACCATGACGAGGAGCTTCGCCTCTTCGTGTTGGTGATCCCGGAGTCGTTGCGCCACGAGGAGTTCAAGCACCGCTCCGAGCTGCTCAACGAGATGGCGCGCGAGCGCGAGGTCTTGCCCGATTACGTCAAGAACTTCCGCACGGTGTTCGACGCCGACGCGCTCGCTGCGCTCGAGCAAAACCAGCTCGCCGCAGTCACCTCGCCTGCTGCTGCCGACGCGGATCAGGCCGAGGACGCTGGCCCCAACGAGGTCACCGTCCTCTCGAAGAGCCCGCTCCCCACGCCTCCTGCGGTGGACACCGCCGCGCTCGAAGAGGAGCGCGCCGACATCAAGCGCGAGCGCGATCACCTCGATAAAAAACGCGAGGAGCTCTCCCAAAAGGAGACGCAACTTGGCGACGTGAGCGAGCGCCTCGAGCGCGAGCGCGAGCGCATGGAAGAGGTGGAGATGAACATCGCCGCCGAGCGCGAGGAGATCGACCGCGATCGCCAACGCCTCGTCCTCGAGCGCGAGGAGATCGAGCGCGAGCGGCAACAACTCGAAGCCACGCGCCTGAACCTCGAGCAGCGCGAGATCGAGGCCGCCCAGGGTGGCGCCGTCGCCAACGACGAGAAGACGCAGGTTGTCACGGATGATCAGTTTATCGAGGTCGTCGAGGATGATCCTGTCGAGCTCGTGCTCGATGAGAAAGAGATCCTCGAGGAGCACGACGTGGTCACCTCTGCGCCCGCCACCGGGCTGCTCTCCGAGACCGCGCTCCCGGCGGACACGCCCGAGGATGACTTTGGCCCCGATGACGCCACGCACATCACGCAGGTCCCAGGGCTTAACGCCGTGCACGTCTCCTCGACCTTCGACGAGGCATACGCGGGCGGGCAGGATTACTACACGCGCGTCGTCGATGGTTACGTCGTCGCCGCGTGGCGCACCGGAAAGAAGGCCGTCGATCGCGTCCTCGACAGCGACCCGAGGTTGTTCATCCAGTACGCCGTCATCGAGGAGTGCCCGCTGGCGACGATCCTTCTCGCGAGCCTGGATGATGGCCACAAGTTGGCGCACTCGTTTGGTTGGCCGCTCGATGTCACGCACGACAACGACCGCACCGTGATCGATGCGCTGATGGCCGAGGCCGCCGTGCGCTTTGCCTTCTATGATCGCAAGGGGAAGTTGATCCGCACCTACGACGCCAAGGCCGAGCTCGAGGCGAACGTGCGTTGGATCAAGGAGAAGGCCGATGACTTCCTCGCGCACGCCAGCGGCGCCGCGGGGCTCTTTGGCGCTGCGACCGAGATCTTCTTCTCGGAGGATTACGAGCGCCTCGGCTCGATGCGACACAACTTCTACAAGAACAGCTTCGACGACCTGCGCGCGCCCAGTGAGATCAAGCTCGCGGCGGGCATCGTCGGGTACTGGTCGAGCGGCGATGTGTTCGAGTACCTGATCGGCAATCGCGCCTTCCCGCTGTCTGATTTTCGCGCGATCCAGCGCCGCGTGGTCGAAGGGGCGCTCTCGTGCGGGATTTATCTGAACAAGCCGCTGCGCGAGCTGGCGCTCTCGGAGCACCTGGTCGACAACAAGCGCGCGCTCGCCAGGAGGTTGCTCGCCAACTTCGCCGAGCTCAGCGTCGGCCTCAAGCCCAACGACCTCGATCCGATCGAGCAGTGGGAGAACTGGGACGCGCTCCTCGAGTTCGCTGACGAGTCCGGTGTGCAACCTGATCCTGACGTCGTCGAGCTCGCGCAGGCCGCGCTTCGCCGCGCGCAAGAATACCAGATGCAAGAGGAAGAGCTCCCCGGCGAGCGAACGCAGATCACGCAGATCCCGACCGAGGCGAAGAAGGATGAGGGGGAGAAGAAGCCTGCCAATATGCCAAAGCTCCCCGGTCCCCCCGCGTTTAACCTCTCGGAGGAGAACGACGGTCTGATCGTCGCTCGCCGCAGCGAGACCACGGGCGTGACCTACTTCTTGCCCGATGATGATGTCCTCGACTCGTTCGATGATATGAGCACGATGAGCAAGGACGACCTGTTGCTCCTGCTCGAGGACGCGAACGGGCGCCTCGAGGCGGCGCAGATGCTCATCGAGCGCTTTGGCGCGCCGGTCGTCTCGAGCGTGCTCGAAGGCTCCGAGGAGATGATGGCTGGCGAGGTCGCCTCGCTGGCAAAGTTTTTGGAGACGCGCGCCGATGGCCTTGAAGGAGAGCTCGTGCGTTGCATCGAAGCGGGCGGCCCGAGCGCGACCTACATCGCCTCGCACGCACTGGTGCAGGTCAAGAGCACGAGCGCCATCCCCACCTTGCTCGACGCCTTGCGCGATCCGAAGCGTCAGGGGAACCTCGAGGTTCTGGCCACGACGCTCTCGGGTTACGGGGACAAGTTGGTGCCCGCGCTCACGCGCACGATCAAGAGCAAGGGGCATGATGACGCGGTGATCACCTTGCTCAAGAAGCTCGGTCAACGCGATGAAGAGCTGCTCAACACCCTGGCAAAAGATCGCAACCGCAGGGTGCGCGACGCGGCCAAAGCCGCACGCAGTTGACCTGTTGTGACGATCGGTCGTTGCAATCGGGGCAGCCTGCGGCCAGAATAGCTCTCCAGAGAACTTTTCGTTCATTCAGTGCGGCGAAGAGTTCGTCGGTGAGAAGCATCCCTTCATGGAGAAGAGCCTGCGATGCGCTTCGGGATTTTTAGTGACGTTCACAGCAACATCGAGGCGCTGACCACGGTCGTCGCGGAGTACGAGAAGCTCGACGAGCCGATCGACAAGTACTTCTGCCTCGGGGACGTCGTCGGCTACGGCGCCAACCCCAACGAATGTTGTGATATCGTAAAGGACATCGCCGAGTTTACCATCCTCGGCAATCACGACGCGGCCGTCTGCGGGAGGATGAATTATGCCTTCTATTATGACGCCGCGCGCAACGCGCTCGACTGGCACGCGCGCCAGCTCAAGGAGCCCTACCACGACTGGCTCCGCACGTTGACCTACCGAAAGGACCTCGAAGATCTCGATCTTTCGTTCTGCCACGGCTCCCCGGTCAACCTCGAAGACTTCGAATACGTCTTCAACCTCCACCAGGCCAACCAGTTGATTCACTCCTGGGACGAGCTCAACTGGATCACCTTCATCGGGCACTCTCACCTGACGAAAGCCTTCGAGCTCGACGTCGAGCAAGGCGCCAAGGAGCTCTTTGGCCCCAGGCTCACCTTCAAGGAAGGCAAGAAGTACATCGTCACCGTCGGCAGCGTCGGGCAACCGCGCGACAATGACAACCGCGCCTGCTTTGGCGTCTACGACACCGACGAGAAGGCGTTCTACTATCACCGCCGCGCTTACGACATCCGCGAAGCCGCGCGGAAGATCTTCCAGAGCGAGCTCTCGAGTGATTTCGCCAAGCGCCTCTTCTTCGGCATCTGATGCGAGGATGAAAAGAGGTCTCGAATATGCGCTCCGCGGTGGCCAGAACCACTGGGGGGCGCTTTTTTTATCCCCGGTGAGATCGCCCGAAAACCGTCGCAAAAAAAGCGCCCCCCAGTGGTTCTGGGCGAGGCGCTTGTAATCACTCCAAAAGAAGTCCGAGCGCTTACTGCTTGTCGGCTCGCTGTTGCGGTGGCCTCAGGTTGTGCCTTCGCAGGTAGGCGCGCGCCTTGGCGGCCATGTCCGAGTCGGGGTGGACCTCGATGAGGTCACCGAGCGCGGTGGTTGCCTTGTCCACATCGCCCATCTCCATGTAAGCGCGCGCCAGCAAGAAGAGCGCCTTCGGGTCGAGCCCGAGCCCGGAGTAATTCTTGAGCAAGTAGGTCAGCCGCAATGCCGCCGCGCGAGGGTTCTCGCGCTTGATGTAAAACTCGGCGACGTAGAGTTCGTGGTCAGCGAGGCGACGGCGCGTCTCGAGCAGCTTGCGGGTCGCGTCCTTGTCGTACTCGGAGTTCGGGTTGCGGCGCAGGTAGAAGCGGAGCTCGCGCTCGGCGTCCTTGGCGCGATCGAGGTCGCGCTCGTAACCTGGCGGCAGGAAGAACCAGTCCTCGGGCATCTGCTCGTAGAAGGAGAGCGCCACGCGCCAGTTCGAGTAGGTGACGCGCTCGTGCTCGGGGTGGAGCTTGGCAAACGCACGGTATTGTTCGATGGCCGTGGCGTATTTTTCCTGCTCGAAGTAGGCGTCCGCGATCCTCAGGTCGGCCAGCGTCGCCCAACCGGAGTAGGGAAAGCGCGTGCGCAGCAAGTTGTAGCGTCGGATCGCCTCGATGTAATCCTTGGTGCGAAAGGATCGCTCCGCATCATCGAACGCCTTCTTGGCGGCGTTCTCGTTGTCGGCCTGAGCGTGCGCATCCGTCGGGGTGAGCGCCGTCGCGAAGGCGCAGGCGCTCACCGAGAGCAGAGCTGCTACAAACAGGTCGCGTGTCTTTATGCGAAACAGGGTCTCCATCCTAACCTCTAACAGGCGTCGTGGTTTGCCACGTGTTGGTGCCATCACACTCCATGGCGCACATCGTGCAATGTGTCAATGATGGGCGAGCCCGATTCCACCTCGAAAGCACCCCTGACATTGAGTCGCGGTGGGGGGTGGTCAATGTGCACTCCATTTTTTGGAGTAGGCTTGCTCCAAAGAGGTGACAGAGATGTCAGAGCCTCGAGAATTGGGCACCCCTTTCCTTGCAAGGTCTGTGGTGTGAGGTTAGAAAACGAATGCTTGAATGGTTGATCGAGGCGACGAGATGAGTGGCGGGAAGCATCGAGGTCATAGGAGATGGTGGGCGTGGTCGGTCACACTCACTGCTTTTGTGATCATGCTCTCGGGAGGGTGCGGTCCGAGCTTTAGCGAGTGCGCGTTCGACGCCGATTGCGGCGTCAACGAGGCGTGCGCCGTGGGCACCTGTCGCCAGGTCTGCTCGATGGATGAGGACTGCGAGGCGCTCGTCGAGGTTAACCCCGGCGCGGACATCGCCTGCCGACCGCTCACGCGGCCCGAAGAGTCCGAAGCGGTCAATGTCTGCGCCCCGCCTGACTTCGAAGAAAACAACGCGAACAACGACCTCGACTGCATCTCCGATCAGGAGTGCATCGTGCAACTTGGCAGCGAGCTCGCGCGTTGTAGCCTGATCAACACCTGCATCATGCCCGCGCCCGATTATGGCATCCTCGTGCGCGACCTCGGCACCGCATCTCAGGAGCAAACCCCCGAGGGGGTCGAGGTCATGGCCATCTACGTCGAGGACTCCGCTGGCACCATCCTCGGATGGGCGGTCAGCCTCGATTACAACCCTGCACAAACACCCTCGCCGGATGCGACTCAGAGTTTTGATGGGTCGAGCCTCGCGATGGATGAAGCGTTGCAGTGCGTGGCCACGCCGCTCGAAGCGCGTGGCGTGACGCTCGGCGGAGAGGGGGGCAGCCTGCGCGTCTACTTCATCGACGATGGTGGCGCGCGCCTGGCGCTCTCGAGTGGTTGGAAGATCAACATCATCGAGCGTGGCGCCAACTGCGGCGCGGATGAAATTTCTGATGAATACGAGGTCCGCCTCTGCGTCTCACGATCAGGAGATACGATCATGACCGAGTCGCAATGTGAGGAAGTCCTCGCAGATTTGGCCGTGGACAAGACCTCGTTGACGCTCGATCTGTCGGAGTGAATCGCGCTCACGACGCTGGTAAGATGTTCGCGGTTGTGGTTGATTTGGTACATCGCGAGATAAAGACACGATAACTGGCTTCGAGCTTGGTGGAGGAAGTGCCACGGCGAAGTCGACTTGAATTCCAAGGAGCAAACATGCGTACAGCGCTTAAATATCTCGGTTCTATTATGGCGGTCGCTACCGGCATCAGCATCCTCGCCTGTGGTGGAACCGGCACCCAGGGCGGCGAGGCGTGTACTTTCGACGACGAATGCTCGGCGGGCTTTGTTTGTAACGAGTTCAACGAGTGCGAGGCGGGCTGTAACACCGACTCGGATTGCCCCGTGGGTTCGGTCTGTGTCGAGCGTCAGAATAACTCGCCAGGCGGGTTGTGTGATGCTGGCGGCTCCGTCAACAACTTCAACCCGAACAACTTCAACCCGAACAACACCAACGCGGGCTGTTCGACGAACGAAGAGTGTACGGCTGACGTTGATGGTGTCTGCATCGATGGCGCGTGCGAGTACCCTGACAACCAGAGCATGTACAAGGTCATCATGATCCAGGACACCTCCGAGGGTGAGGCCGCGTGTTCGCCGAACACGAGCGATCCTGGCTCGGATCTTATCGCCGTGACCCTCTCGGACTCCAACGGTCAGACGCTCGGTTGGGGCGAGGCGGTTAACCAGAACCTCGGCGAAGGGGACAACAACGACTTCATCAGCCCCGGTCGCCTCGATGGCAACCCGCAGAGCCTCGCGAGCGGCCAGTGTCCCAACGAGGCGTTCGATGACTCGGGCGTCTACTCGATGGGCTGCGGTGGTTGGATCACGATCAAGTTCTCCGACGCGCAAGGTGTGCCGCTCGACATCACGCAGGGCAGCATCATCGAGGTCTACGAGTACGGTGGATTCTGCGCCAGGAGCATGAGCAATGACTCCGAAGGCGCGGACGAGTACGAGGTCCTCCTCTGCACCGATTCGGCGAGCGCGCTCAACGGCAGCGAGGCGAGCTGTGATTACTACATCTCGAGCGGCGAGACCAAGGGTCTCGGCCAGTTCGAAGTGACGACGCTCCCCTGATCTGTTCGACAGGGTAGGGCTGCTCGGAATGAGCCGCGCCCTCCCGACGCAGCAAGAAACGACCGAGGCGGCTTCCTTT
>JAYZVO010000165.1:0-31198 GCA_036155555.1 Myxococcota bacterium | reverse complement strand
GCGACAAACGCAGTTTGTCGCACCCCGCTACTCCCACGGCTTTCGCGCGAAGCGCCAAAAGTGAGGCACTTCACTTTTGGTTCACTGATTGTTCTTGTGCCAGTCGTTGATGTAGTAGGTCAACAGGACGGGCTCGATAAGTCGGTTGATCTTGACCTCGCGCTCGCTGACATCGCGCGGGAAGTGAAGCATCGCCACCAACCCCTCGGTGTCCACGTATTTCGCCTCGGGCACGTCGACCTTCCACTTGGCGGGCTCGAGCGGGTTCTTGCTCGCGAGGTTAAAGCCCCAGTCCCCGAAGGATGGAATCCAGGTGTGGTAGGGTACGACGTGTTGCTCCTGGCCCGCGCATCCTTTCTCGTCAGGGCAGAAGGCGGCCTCGATCGTGCGATGGATCGACCAGAACGAGTTGGGCGCAAAGTACACCGCCGAGGATTGCGTGACCATCACGCCGTTGTCCTGCAAGCGGTTGCGAATAAGCCTGTAGAACTCCACGCTGTAGAGCTTGGAGAGGGACTCGTTGTTTGGATCGGGCAGGTCGATGATGATCACGTCGAATTGCTTCTTGGTGTCCATCACGTAGTTCATGGCGTCGTCGTTGACGACCTCGAGGCGTTTGTCATCCATCGAGCCGCCATTGATACGGCGCAGGGTGGGGTGCGTCTTGGCGAGCTCGGTCATGCGTGGGTCGAGATCGACCATCACGATCTCCTCGACCTTCGGGTAATGGTCGCGGATCTGTTTGACGACGAGGCCATCACCACCGCCAAGAATCAGCACCTTTCGCACATCTGGAACGAGCGACATCGGCACGTGCACGAGCGCCTCGTGGTAGCGATACTCGTCCACGCTCGAGAACTGGATGTTGCCGTTGATGTAGAGGCGAAAGTCCTTGCCTCGCCACGCCGTCATCGTCAACTTCTGGTAAGGCGTCTGCTCGCGATAGACCACCGGGTCCTGGAAGAGGCGCTTGTCCAAAAAGCGCTCGTAGGCGCCGCTCGTGAAGAAGATCGAGCCGAGCAGGATCGCGGCGAGCACCACGCCTACGGTGAGCGTCGCGCGGTTCTTGAGCTCCTTTCGGAAGGCGTAGAGGCCCATCCCCGCGACGGCCACGTTGATCAGCCCGACCACCGCCGCGCTGTTGAGCAACCCCAACACGGGCAGCAGCAGCAACGGGAACGCGAGCGAGCCGAGCAGGGCGCCGATGTAGTCCCAGCTCAGGACGTTCGCGAGCGCCTCGCGAAGGTGCGCGTAGCGGCGCACGTAACGCGTCAGCAGCGGGATCTCGAGCCCCACCAGCGTGCCGATCCCCAGCGTGATGATCCACATCGCCGGTTGGAAGTATGGAGTGAAGGTGAACACGCCAAACAGCAGCGCGGATGAGATGCCGCCCAACACACCGACGCTGAGTTCGACCCAGAAGAAGTTCTCGAGCAGGTTGCGTTTGACGAACTTTGACAGATAAGAGCCCACGCCCATGGCGCTCATATAGAGGCCGATGGTCAGGCTGAACTGGTAGACGCTGTTGCCGAGCAGGTAGCTCGACACGGTCCCGATGATCAGCTCGTAGGTGATGCTGCAAAGCGCCACGAGCAAGATCGAGAGCAACAGCACGCGGATGTGAAAGCGCGCGCGATCATCGAGCTCGATCGTCTCCTCTTCCTCTTCGCGCGCCTCGGCTTCCTCGGCGCTGAGGGGAAGCTCGCGCTCCTCTGCTTTATGCTCAAGCTCGGCTTCAGACATCTTCTTTTTAACCTCTCCTTGGCGGTGAATGCACATCCGCCAGGATGTAGGAGCAGTGCAAAGGGATCAAAGGCGCCAGAGGCGCGGAGAGGTGAGTATCACTCACTTCTTCGCGCCTCTGGCGTCATGCACATGGCGTGGGGTTTGGCTTACTTGCCGGAGCCAAAGCCGCCGGAGCCGTAGCTCGAGCGCGACCCGGAGCCGTAGCTCGATGACTTCGACCCGGAGCGATAGGAGCGCGAGCTGGAGCTCGAGGTCCTCGCGCGGTTGTAATAGCCCGAGGTGCGGTAGCGCGCCGAACTGGGCGGGCTGTAGTAACCACCTGGGTAGTACGAGCGGTGGCTCGACAGCATGTTGCCGATGAACAGCCCGGTGAAGAAGCCCGAGCTCGAGGGGCGGTGACGGTAGTAGTTGTCATGACGGTCATGCGCCACGACCTGCTTCTGCTTCTCGTCGACGTTCAACTCGAAGAGCTTCTCGTCCTTGGTGGTGTCAAACGTTGGCTCGGCGTCCTTGTTGACATACCCGACCACCGAACCCGACTTCGTCTGCGTGACGTCGACGTGATCCGTGCCTGTGTAGATCTTCTTGGTCTTGTCGTTGACCGCCTTCTCGAAGCCGTTGATGTCCTGGTTCCCCTGGCTGACGTAGGATTCGAACTCCTTGGTCAACTTCTCGAGGTCGATCTTCGAACTCGCCACGGATGTGTTGTACGACGAACTGCTGCTGTTGGGCATGAACGCGCCGACCGCACAACATGCCATCACCGAAAGCATCACGACCGAGCCGATCCCGACAAGGAGCCACATGGTGCTCTTCTTCACGTTTCCTTCCTCTCTGCTTCTATCATGCTCCCGATAACAAGCGCCTTCGTGGGATGTGACGCGCTCTTGTTGGGAGTTTCATTGATGTATTCGATGTCGTGCCGCAATTCCCCACAATCTTATCACATATGTGGGTTCGACTATTCCTCGATTTTCTCACCGACCTCGCGAAACTTCTCCCACCTTTCGGGTGGTTGGCCCCTCGCTGACTGATCGGTGTGAGCAGGGAGCATGGCATATCTAGGCGACCTGCCGCAAGTCCTGCCAACGCTGCTCCCTGCTCGCGCGAAGACTCAGGACAACTCGGCGAGTTTCTTGTCGATAAGCTCGAGCGTCTCTTGCACGCCGTACACCGAGACGAACGTCCCGATGCGTGGGCCTTGCTGCTGCCCGAGCAACAGGCGGTAGAGCGTCTGGAACCACGCCCCGAGCTTGAGGCCGTTCTCCTTGCCCGCCGAGTAACACGCGCTCTGGATCTCTTGCGCGTCATTCCCCTCATACTCCTCGAGGAAGGCGACGAACTGATCCATGGCAGGTTGCATCTCGGGCGCTGGCGCGGCGAACTCCTTGGTCGGTGCCACGAAGTCTCGGTAGTAATTGAGCGCGCAGTCGATCATCGCGTCGAGCAACTCCTCGTTGGTCTCGCGCGCCGTCGCGTCATACCGCAGCAGGTAATCCCAGATTAGATCCCTGTCCTCGGTGTTGAGCACGTTCACAAGGTTGAGCAACAACCCGAACGTCACATCACTGTCATAGCCAACCGCTTGGCCCTTGGCCCTGCGCAGTCGCTCCACAAACCAGATCGGGTTGTTGACCTGCTCCGCCTCCTCCTCGCCGCCAAAGCGCGTGCGATCCTTGAGGAAGCTGTCCGTGCTCGTCGGGATAAGCCCGAGGTGCAGCTTCTTGGCCTTCTGCGGGTTCTGATAAACGTACCACGCCAGGCTCTCGACGGGGCCATACGTCAACCACTCGTCAATCGTCAGGCCGTTGCCCTTGGTCTTCGAGATGCTCTGCCCGTTCTCGTCGTTGAACCACTCGTAGACCATCCCTTGTGGCGCCGCGCCACCGAGCGCCTCGACGATCTTTGCCGACACCACCGCCGAGTCGATGAGATCCTTGCCATACATCTCGTAGTCGACCCCGAACACGTACCAACGCAGCGCCCAGTCGACCTTCCAGCCAACCTTGAGGTTGCCATCGACGACAGAGACGCTCCCCTCATGGCCGCAGCCATACACGCGCTGACGCCCCTCATAGTAAACGGGGGCGTCCTTCGCGGCTTGCTTGCGCTTCGAGCCCTCGCGCTCGTCCCATGTCAGGATCTTGGCGTTGAACGGGCGATCGCAGGCGTACTGCACCGTGTAGTTCTCGCGGTCGACGCTGATGACGCGCGTGGTGTTGATCTTGCCACACTCCTGACAGATCGGCAGGAACGGGCTCCACGTCTCGGCGTTCTCGTCGCGCAGTCCTTCCGTCACCAGCGCGCGGACCTCGTCATAACAGTCCACGATCCTCTTCAACCCCTCGTTGAAGACGCCGTCGCGGTACTGATCCTTGGATGACTTGAACGTGTAGTTAAACCCGAACGAGTCCAAAAACTCACACAGCTTCGCGTTCATATGCGCGGCGAAGCTCTCGTGCTCTCCATACGGATCAGCCACGTCACACAGCGGCTTCCCGAGGTCACCGATGAGCGCATCCACGTTCGGCATATCGAGCGGCACGCCGCGCATCCCGTCCATATCATCCGAGAACGCGTAGATGCGCGAGTCCAGATCGCTCAAACGCTCCAGGGCTTGCTGCACCCAAGTCGTGCGCGCGACCTCGCTGAAGGTCCCGATGTGAGGGAGACCGCTCGGGCCAAAGCCCGTCTGCATCAAGACGTCGTCGTGTTTGCGCTCGTGCCCCGACTTCTGCTCCTTCTCGAGCTTCTCCAGGATCTTCTCCGCTTCACGATATGGCCACGCCTTGTACTCGATCTCTTCTGACATCGTCCTCTCTCCAGGTTGCTGCTCTCGTTTGCCGTGATGACAGCGCTCTTTGCGCCATCACGATGAAGGGGGCAAACCTCTATAATCTCTATCCCCAAAAATCAATATCCCCAGCCGATCTCACCCGTTTCATGATCTCGCCGCAGCGAAAACGGCGTGACCTCGGTGATCGTGCCCGCGCCCGTGGCGAGCATCAGCAAACGATCCACCCCCATCGCCACGCCCGCGCTCGGCGGCATGCCGCGCTCGAGCGCGGCCAGCAAGCGCGTGGGCATCGGGTAACCTGGGCGCCCGAGCGCGTGTCGCTGCCGAAGGTCTTCTTCGAACCTGCGCCGCTGCTCCTGAGCATCGCACAGCTCGCCAAACCCGTTGGCCAGCTCCAACCCTCCGATGTAGAGCTCGAAGCGCTCGGCCACGCGCGGATCGCGCGCGCTCTTTCTGGCCAACACCGCGAGCGGCGCTGGCCACTCCGTCACGAACACCGCGCCCATCCTCTCGAGCAGAGGATCGAGGTGTGTGACTTGCAACTCGAAGAAGAGCTGCGCCCAGCGCTCGTCATGTTGCTCCGCAGCTCGCAGCGGTTGCAGCGGCTGCGTCGTCCGCACATCGAACATCCGCTGTGTGATCTTGCGCTCCTCGAGCTCCTCGCCGACGCGTCGCCCGAGCAAACCATGCGTGCGGATTTGCTCGAGCAAATCCGCGTAGTCGAGCGCTTCGAGCAAATCGAACCCGCACGCCTCCTCGAACAACTCCTGCATCGTGACGCGCTCGAACGCACCTCTGAGGTCGATCTCGCGCGCCCGCTCCACGGGCGCGCCTGGCGCGCCGAGCCTCGCCACGCCATCGAGCGCCATGCGCGTCAGCGACTCGACATCATCGATGATGCTCTCGACGTCCTGCCACGCCCTGTACCACTCGAGGATCGTGAACTCTGGGATGTGCCTGTCGGTCACCTCGCCGTTGCGCCACCCATGCGTGAGCTGCCAGATGCGCTCGAAGCCCTCGACCAGGAGGCGCTTCATGGCAAACTCCGGCGAGGTCTGCAAAAACGCAGGGAAGACATTCTTGAGCGTCGCGCGCGCGCTCGCTGTCTCGCCGCTGTAGCTCTCCACCACCGCATCTTCCGGGACAAAGACCGTCTTGAAGGGTTCCAGGTAAACGTCCGTGCCAGGCTCTGGGACCATGCAAGGCGTGGTCGCTTCGAGGAAATCCTGGCGCGCGAAGAAGTCGCGAATACGCGCGCGCATCCTGGCGTTGGCGCGCATCATCTCGCTGCGTTGCCCATCCTCGCCTAGAGCGCGGCGAGTCCCTTCTCCACCCTGGGGCCTCCCGGCGATGTCGAGGTGTGTGACCTCGATGCGCGCGCCATCCCAGACGCCAGCGACGCGCGAGAGCGCGTCTTCATGAAGCTCGGGGAGGAGCCCTGATGCCCAGTAAAGCTCGACGCGCGCGTGCGCGTTCTCGAGCCACCAGCGCCCGGAGCTCTGATGTAGGCGGCCTCCTGTCGAGACTTCTCCAGGCTTGGAGAGCAGGTGCAAGGGCGTATGTATGGTCTGTGGCACGTTGTTCTCCTGCGTGCGTCCTGGAGTTTTGGCGAGGATGCATCGCTTGCGGATTGGCTGCAATGGGTTTAGTTTCCTCTCCGAAAAGCCGAGGAGCATTTTACCTGCGCTAAAATATGAGGGCGACGCCATGGCTAGAGACTTCGAGACACTCGTCGAGTTGTACGAGAGAAGCATTCGCAATTATGCGAACAACCCACTCTTTGGCGTCAAGAAAGGGGGACGCTACCAGTGGACCTCTTACAAGGAGTTCGGCGAACTCGTCGACGCCTTCCGCGGCGCGTTGGCCAACATCGGCGTCGGCCCTGGTGATACCGTTTCGATCATCGCGGACAACCGCATCGAGTGGGCGGTCTCGGCTTACGCGACCTACAGTCGCGGCGCCTCCTTCTGCCCCATGTACGAAGCGCAACTCCCCGAAGAGTGGGAGTACATCACGCGCGACTCCGGCACCAAGGTCCTGATCGTCGCCAACCAGGAGATTTACGAGAAGACGCGCCCGATGCTCGAGAGCATCGACACGCTCGAGCGCGTGATCTTCTTTGATGGCGAGCCTGGGCACGCCGACTCCTACCAGAACCTCCTCGAAGGGGGGCGCAAATCACCCGCCGAGGTCATCTATCCAAAGTCCGACGATCTCGCCGGGTTTATCTACACATCCGGCACGACCGGGAAGCCAAAGGGGGTGCTGCTCACGCATGACAACCTCTGCTTCAACGTCGGGTGCGTGCTGGATCTCGATATCATCCGCTCCTCGGATGTCTCGCTCGCGTTCCTCCCCTGGGCACACTCGTTCGGCCAGAACTGCGAGATGCACGTGATGTTCTCGCTCGGTGCTTCGATGGGGCTCGTCGAGAGCATCCCGAAACTCATCGACAACCTCGGGGAGGTCCGCCCCACGATCCTGTTCGCGGTGCCGAGGATCTTTAACCGGATCTATGACGCGCTAAACAAGAAGATGAAGCAAGAGCCGCCGATCAAGCAGAAGCTCTTCGCGCTGGCCATGAAGAACTCCGACTCTCTGCGCGAACAACAGGAGAAGAACGAGACGCACCTCAGCTCCATCCTGATGGACAAGGGCTTTGACAAGTTGATCTTCGAGAAGGTCCGCGAGCGCTTTGGTGGCAGGATGCGCCTCTGCATCTCCGGCGGCGCGGCGCTCGCGCCCGAGGTCGCCCGCTTTATCGACAACATGCACATCGATGTCTTCGAGGGCTATGGCCTGACAGAGACCTCGCCGCTGGTCGCGGTGAACATCCCCGGCGCGCGAAAGATCGGGTCCGTCGGGCGTCCTATTCGCGGCGTCAAGGTCGTCATCAAGGACGTCGAGGGATACCCGAGCGGCACGGGTGAGATCTGCGTTCGCGGTCGCAACGTGATGCAAGGATACCACGAGCTGCCCGAGCAGACCGCCGAGGTCATCGAGCAGACCGAGGAAGGCCCGTTGTTCCACACCGGAGATCTCGGTCGTCTGGACGAGGATGGCTTCCTCTGGATACTCGGTCGCGTCAAGGAGCAGTACAAGCTCGAGAACGGCAAGTACGTGGTGCCCGCGCCTATCGAGGAGCAGATCGCGCTCTCGCCCTACATCCTCCAGTGCATGATCGAGGGGACGAACAAGCCACATAACGTGGCCGTGATCGTGCTCGACGTGGAGTCGGTGAAGGGGTGGTGTAAGGAGAACGGCGTGCCCACCTCGGACATGCTCACGCACTCGGCGGTCAAGGAGCTTATCAAGAAGGAGATCGAGGGGATGAATGGCGACATCAAGCGCTACGAGCAACCTCGCGACTTCATTCTCACCGATGAGGAGTGGACCCCCGAGAATGGCTTCCTCACCCCCAAGATGAGCCTCAAACGGCGCAAGGTGATGGAGGTCTACGGTGATGATCTCGAGGCGCTCTACCAGAAGTGAGCGAGTTTCGTGTCACGCGGTTGTAACGTGGGGAGTGATTTCGTAAGATTGCCCGCAAGTTTGCGAGGAATTTTTACATCTCTACGATCTAACCGCCGAGGCTTCGATCATGCGCACGCGCCGAGCGCTCCTTCCGCTGTTTTGCTCCTCTTCCCTCTGCTTGCTCTTCGCGCTCGCGGGGTGCTCTGACACCACCTCGAGCG
The DNA here is from genome assembly GCA_036155555.1 of Myxococcota bacterium. Lineage (GTDB taxonomy): Bacteria > Myxococcota_A > Bradymonadia > Bradymonadales > Bradymonadaceae > JAYZVO01. The sequence continues at coordinate 22,960 of JAYZVO010000165.1, read as the reverse complement.
GCGAGAACAATGCCTCCTCGAATTGCCCCGAGGGCCAGACCGAGAACCCGATCACGGGTGAGTGCTCGGTCGTGCGAGACAACAACTCGCGACCTCCGCTGCCAAACAATTCGACCCCTGGCGGTGACATGGGGGGCAACGCCAACCCTGGCGATATGGGCGGAAACTCGGATATGTCGGGTGGGAACAACGCAGGCAACAATGGGATGCCCGGCGTGATCGATGCTCCCGAGGGCTGCACGCCTGACGAGACGTTGGGATGCAATGGGGACAGCGCCGAGTTCGTGTGCAACGCCGCTGGCGAGGCTTACGAGTCGACGCCTTGTGGCGCGGGGTTGACCTGTCTCCCTGGCGAGGGTTGTTCGGACAAGCTCTGCGTCCCGGGCACACAGTATTGCGATGGCTCGACGGGAACTTACAAGTGCAACGCGGAGGGCACAGGTTACGGCGAGACGACCGCATGCGCCGAGGGCGAGGTCTGCTCGCGCGGGGCGTGCAACACGGTGTGCGAGCTTGGCAAGTATCGCTCGAGTTATGTGGGTTGCGAGTACTGGACGCTCGATCTGGATCAGCACCACGAGACAGGTCCGATCAGCTCGCCCGCTGACGAGGTCCCACACTCGGTCGTGATCTCGAACCCCAACGATCGTGTGGCGACGGTGGCGTTCCGCTCCTGGGCGCAGGGCGTCTCCGTCACTGTGCCCGATCCCAACGTCCCGCCCAAATCATCCAAGGTCTTCCGCATGCCTCGCCTGGACATCCAGGGCACGGGCATCACCAGCAACAGCATTCAGATCTCGAGCTCGATCCCTGTCACAGCGCACCAGTTCAACCCGCTGGGCAACGAGGGGGTCTACTCCAACGATGCTTCGTTGTTGTTGCCCGTGAACACGCTCGGTGTGGAGTACTACGCGCTCAATGTGCCGAGCAGGCCCGAGGTCTGCTTTATGGGGACCTGCTTTGATCCCTACTATGCTTACGTCACGGTGCTCGCGACGGAACCTGGCGAGACGGTCCTCAACGTCACGCCGACCACGCGCATTGCCGCCGGAGAGCCTAACATCAACTCGATCCCTCCGGGCGTCGCGGCGACCTTCAGGTTGCAGCGCGGCGAGGTCTTGAACCTCCAGGTGGGCGAGACGAGCTTGACGGGGAATCAGGATCTCAGCGGCACGCATATTATTGCCACCAAGCCCGTGGCGGTGTTCTCGGGGCATGAAGGATCGGTCATCGGCGAGACGAGTGATAGTTGTTGTGCCGAGCACCTCGAGCAACAGCTCTTCCCGATCAAGGATTGGGGCACGCGTTACATGGCGGCTATCAGCCCCGGTCGCGGCATCAAGAAGGATCACTGGCGCATCATCGCTGGCGAGGACAACGTCACCATCACGACCAATCCTCCTCAGGAGGGCGCCAACAACGTGACCTTGAACAAGGGCGAGTTCGTCAAATTCTTCACCGCTGACTCCTTCGAGATCAACGCCACCGGCAAGATCCAGGTCGGTCAATTCCTCGTCGGTCAGGAGGAGACCTCCAGAGGCCAGGGCGACCCTGCGTTTATCCTCAATGTCCCTGTCGAGCGCTTCCGCGAAGATTACCTCGCGCTCATCCCTGAAGGTTACAATAACAACCACCTCCTGGTGGTTCGCGCGGCGGGCTCACAGGTCACGGTCGATGGCAATACCATCCCTGATGCGAGCTTCGCGGCCGTCGGTGGTGGCGATTACCAATACGCCCACCTCGATGTTGGCCCTGGCGTCTACTCGCTCGAAGGAGACGCTCCTTTTGCTGTCTACGCCTACGGCTACGACAGCGCCGTCAGCTACGGTTATCCCGCAGGTCTCAACCTCGTCGGAAACCAGGTCAGCGGCGATCCAAACGGCGAGTGATTTGTGCACCCCCCGCGGCCACCCCCCGCGGCCTCACTATCGTTCGCCGCCGCCCCCCTGAACCTCAACCTGCGGTTTCGGGAGGGGGGCAGACTTGGCGTTGGGTGCTCGGGATATGGCCCGCTTTGGGAGCCTTCGGATTTGGTGGTGAGTTATGTGTGAGGGAGCTTCGTCGCTGCGCTCCTCTCTGCCCCCCAAACAGCACTTCGTTTGTTGGGGGGCGCCCTCGCGATGATTTTGGCGCCGTGGTTCGCATTTGAGCGCCCTCGTATAACTCACTGCCAAAATCGAAGCGCCCTGTCGCAAAACGCCAACCTCGAATCGGAGCATGAGGGAAACCCCCAAGTTTGGGGGTCGCGATGAACGCAGTGAAGAGCGGGGGGCATGTTATGCCTTCTGCACGACCTGAAATGAAGCTCCCTCACACATAACTCACTGCACATATTGAAGCGCCCGGTGGGCTAAAAACCGAGCACCCAACGCCAAGTCTGCCCCCCTCCCGAAACCGCAGGTTGAGGTTCAGGGGGGCCGCGGACGAGCGAGAGCGAGGGCCGCGGGGGGCGCGAGGGCCGCGGGGGGCGGGCGCAAATCAATCCAGACGAATGAACCAGTTGTCCAGGTCGAGGACGATGCTCTGCTCTTCGGCGTAGAGGTCCTCCCAGGCGAAGATGTCGAGGCTGTCCTCGGTTTTTTGCGCGGCGCGAATATAAGAGCGCGTCTCCTGAGCTTGCTGTGCGCGAGCTGGCGAGAGCTCGGCGCGTGAGGTCGAGCGCATCGGGTCGAAGGTGCGTTGCTTATCGAAGAACAACTGCGCGTCCACGTCGCCAAGTCCCATCGTGTCGATGATCTCGCCGATGCCGTCCACGCTGGCGTCGATGCCGAGCGTCAGGAGCGTCGTGATCCTCGCTTCTCGCGATGGCGCGAGTGCTTCGCCAAGCCAGGTGATGAGCTCCGGGTAACGGACCTCCTTGCCGGTCTGGTCCATGGTGAACATCGCCATCGGGTCGAGCCCGAGCGCGGGCAGGTTTGCCAGAAAGAGCAGGTGCCCCGAGTGATTCTGGCGCCAGTAGTTTGCCCAACACGCCGCCGCGCGAAGTCCCAAAACGGCGCCTTCAAGGCCCGCTGGTGCGATGCACTGCATCTGCGCATCGGGCGTCTCGGTATCACTGACCACCATCAGCGTCAGGTCGGGTTGTTGTTTTCGGATGTGCTCGAGGAGCGCATGGATGGCGCCTCCCTGGTCGATGATAAGGTTCGTGCCGTGGGCGACGAGCGGGCTGAGCAAATCCAGCGGCTCGAGCCCTGTGTGTAGCACAGGGCGCTCCGGGTGAATCTCCATCAGGGCGAGCTCGGCGGGTGTCATCGGGATGATCGCGCTGCCTGTGGCGTAGTCCGCGTCGCGCAGATCGAGGATTTGATCTGCCGGGTTTGGAAAGCCGACCTCTTGATGAAGCGCCCTGGCGCTCGCTCCCCTGGTGATCTCCTTCCTCGGCGTGAGCGTCGACACCTCGACGTGGTGCTCGCCGAGGTGCCTGGCGACGCGCGCGGTGATCGGTGCTTCGCCGCTCGGCGTGATCTCGACAGCTTGCCCCGGTTCGGGGAGCGCGCCTTCGAGAAAGACCTCGAAGCGTGCGGGGTTATGTACGGCGGTCACCTGGCTCGGGCGGTCCTTGTAGTCGCGGATCTCATCGCTGATGTTGCTCATGGGAACTTCCTCGGCGTATCACTTATGGAGTGTTGTTTTTATCTCAGTCGTCCGCGAGGTCTTTTGGAATGTCGGTTCCTGCGTCTTATGTCGCCGCGACGCTCGCCAGCCTGTCGGTGATTCTTTGCGCGTCCCGCGCGCGAGCGCAAGTGCAAGCACCCGGTCCATTGCGCGTTGTTCTGTCGCAGGAGGTCGAGATCTCGCACGCGCTCGCCAGAGAATCACTGGCAGCGCACCTCTCGGACGTGAAGATTCAGTGGCAGGTGGACTCGGCCACGATCATCGCCTGGCCAGAGGAGCACGAGGCGCGCGTGCGCGAGGCGCGCGCTTTCATCGCGCGTAAGCCGCGCGGGGTGTTCGCCTGGGTCGAGCCCGCGATCAATGGCGAGGCGTCCTTTCATGTGGTCTTTGCCTCGCGAATCCAGGGACACGAGCACTTGCTCTTTTCACAACGCCTGAGCGCTGGCTCGGATGCGCAGGCCGAAGAGCTGGGCTTGCGCGTTCGCGCGGTGCTCGATGTGCTGGCGCGCGGCGAACACCCGGAAGGTGCCAGAGATTTGCGCCCCCAGATCGTCGAGGAGAGGCGACGGGGGAAGGTCGAGGGCGTTACCGAGGATGTTCGCGGTGTGATGATGTTCGAGGTCGGGTACTTGACCTTGATGGAGGAGTTTCAGACCGAGCGCACGGTCTATGGCGTGGTGCTCGGCGTGGAGCATTTGTTCAAAGAGCAGTGGTCATTGATTTTCTCCTACGCGTTGCAGAACACCGCGCTGTTTGAAATCGATGGCGCGCCAGTGCTCGTTTATGGCTTCCCGATGATGTTGGCGGGGCGCTGGCATCCTGGTCGCGCGCGTTGGAAGTGGGGCTTTGGTCTTGGCGCGTTGGTCGAGGTGTCACGCGCGCGCAGGTTGTATCCAGGCACGGTCGTCACCGAGAGGTTGAGCTTCGGGGCGTCCTTTCAGCCGCATATCAGGCGGAGGTTCGTGTTGCTCGATTGGTTGGGCGTCGACATCGAGGCTGGCGTCGAGGTGCCCGTGGTGGCCAACGAGTTCGACGCCGTGGGCGAAGAAATCCTGCGCCCCAGAGGGAGATTTCGCCCGCATGTCGGGCTCTCTCTGTTGCTGATGAGAAATGTTGAAAAAAATAACGTCCGTTTTTCGCGCTCGGGTTCTCTAGAATAAGCGAGAGAACGAGGACATGGTTTCTGGTTCGTTTGATGGCCAGGTAGAAAGGCAGCGAGGATGGCTCGATCTGCTGACAGTTTATTGCTCGAACACCCAACACATGCGCCATCGCGTGTGCGTGAGGCAGAGCTCTGTGTGGAGACGACCTCGGCGACATGGCGCGTGGATCTGGCGCTTTGCGAGCGCGCTGCTTCCGGTGAGCCAGCGGCGCGCGCGGAGGTCGCCGAGCGGCTCTTCGATCGCGTGCGCGCCATGTCCGGGTACATGTGCGGTGGTGATTCGAGCGCCGAAGATATGGCGCAGACAGCCATGATCGAGATCTTGCGTGGGCTGGGCAGCTTTCGCGGCGAGTCGTCGCTCGAGACCTGGGCAGACTGTGTGGCGTCGCGAGCGATCATGCGTCAGATCAAGCGGGCAAGAAGGCACAGGCTCCGTTTTCGGCTGCTCGGCTGGGGCAAGTCTGGCGAGGAGATCGAACAGGTCGCCAGCACGCGACCCTCTTCCGAGCTTGTATTGGTGCGGCAGAGGTTGGCCATTGCATTGGGCAAACTGCCCGAGGATCGGCGCCTGGTGATGATGCTCAAGCTCGTGCAGGGTTACTCGATCAAGGAGATCGCTCGGATGACAGACACGCGCCAAAACACGGTGCGCGATCGTTTGCGGCTCGGTCGCAAGACGATGCGCGAGCTTATCGAGCGTGACGAGTTGTTGTCGCGGTGGGCTGGCGCGCGAGGAATCCTTGGTGTCGACGGCGATGGTGACGAGGGTTAGAGGTTATGACCGATCCTGAAAAAAGCCGGTTCGACCAGGTACTCGGGGATGTGATGACACCCGAGAGCGCGCCCCTCGAGGAGCTGTCGCCGGTCGCGCGTCAAAGCAGCATCGACGCCATCCTCGCCGCCTCTGCGGTGCCGCAGGATGCATCGGATGATTCGGACGATGAGCACGCGTGGGCGCGCGTTGCCTTTGCGGCCGCGGCCGCGTTGCTTGCAGTGGTCGGCGTCGCCTGGTTTGCCGTGGGTGATGTGGCCACGGAGCGCGAGGTCGTCGAGCGTGAAGAGGACATCGCGCGAAGCGTCTCGCCAGGAGTGGAACCCAGCGTCGAACCGAAGCCCGCAGGGGTGAGGTTCGACGCGCAGGAGCCCTCGCGTTTGTTGGTCGGTCAGGTGATCGAGGCGCGTGAGGATGGCGCCGTGGCGACGGTCGACTCGACGAGAGCAGCGCTCGAGGATGGCGCATCACTGCGGCTGAAGGAGCGCTCGAAGGAGCGGTTGATGTTCTCACTCGATCGTGGGAGCGCGCGCTTTGTGGTCGATCCCGAGCGCGAGCAGTTCGTGGGAATCCAGACCCCCGATGCGTTTGTCTCGGTCGTGGGGACCGTGTTCACGGTGACTGTCACCGAGGGCAACACACACGTCGAAGTAGAGCGTGGCAAGGTCGCGTTCGCGCCTCACGGGATGAAAGGGATTTATGTCGAGAGAGGTCAGGACGCCGACTCGTCGGAGAATCTGTGGGTGCCGCTCGAGAGTTACGCCCTGGAGTACGACAAGAAGGTTGCGGCGGAGCAAAAGCGCGCGCTCGAGCAGGTCGCAAAGCGCGTGAACGAGCGACCTCCCTCGAAGGAAAAGGGGATCGATCTCTTTGCCAGAGAGTCAGCGCCTGCGCGCGAGGATAAGGCGAAGGTGGTCGAGGACGAGGTCGATGTCGCCAGGCACCCCGGCGCGCGTGATCTGTTGGCGCGCGCCAGGAAGGCGCGCGCCGAGCAGGACTGGGAGGAGGCCGCGCGGCTCTACAACCTGCTCATCAGCATCCACCCCAGGGATCCTGCCGCGAAGCCATCGATGGTGTCGCTCGCCAAGCTCTCGCTCGAGAAGCTCGCGCGGCCAGAAAAGGCGCGCTACTGGAGCTCGCGGTATCTGCGCGAGGCTCCAGACGATGCGCCGCTAAGGCGTGACGCGCGCGCGCTCCACGCGCGCTCGCTCGAGGTGCTCGGCGTCCGTTGATGCGCGATGTGATTTTTCCATACCCCTCCTGTTTTTACATACGCATACCTTTTGCCATTTGGGGCTGACGCGTTGTCGTGGTGCCCTCGCAGACGTCGCTTTTTTGTGAAAAAAGCGACGTCTGTTTTTGCGTTCTATCTCCTCTAACTCTTTAAAGAACCCAAACCCTCGCGAGAGCAGCAAGAGGAGAGAAGATGTCGTCATTTATGTCGAGCTGGAGCGGTGCGTTTATGCTGATGGTGTGCGGCCTGTCATGGGGTTGCAACCAGAACCCGGTGGTGCTTTTTGACCCGGACGCGGGGCCATTTATAAAGAGCGTGGAGGTTGGCGGAGATGTCCCGATGGACATCCTGTGGGTCATCGATAACTCCTTCTCGATGTGTCAGGAGCAGAAGACCTTGCGCGACAACTTCGACGCGTTCGCCAACGAGGTTGGCAAGACCAACCTCGACTTTCACATCGCCGTCACCACGACGCACGCGCCTCGCTCCGGGTTGGTTTACCAGACCGACGCCATCGAGGGGCAGATCCAGTCCGCGCCGGAGCCTGCGCCGGGGCGCTCCGCCGAGTGCATCGAGGGGGAGGGGGAGTTCGAGGGCGTGGCGACGAAGTATTTGCCTGTGCGAGAGGCGCTCGATGCGGCGCTCGCGTGCGCGATGCCAGGCGCCATCTCTGCTCAGGATTACGTCTGGAGTGATGATGAGATCGGCTGCGCGACCCTCTCGCCATCGGCTCAGGATGCCAGCGGTTGCAGGGTATCACTCGGGCTCGATGGCGTGGTCGGTGAGGATGGTGTCTTGGCGGTCGAGGATCTCTTTCCTCCCTCTTCGGCGTATCGAGTGATTCCGAAGGTTTTGCGAGCGCAGGATTACACCAGACCTGATGGGAATCTCGACCTCGAGCGTTTGCGCGCTGACTTTGCCTGCATGAGCTTTGTCGGGACGCGCGGCGACGGTTACGAGAAGGGTTTGTTGGCGGCGACGGTCGCGGTGTCAAAGGAGCTCACGGGAGGCGCGTTGGGTGTCGATGGCGCCGACGCGAGCAAGCCAAACCACGGGTTCTTGAGGGACGAGGCGAACTTCACGGTGATCTTTGTCTCGGATGAGAACGACTGCTCGCATGATGGCTCGATGCCAGAGCGAGGGCAGTCGTGTGGCTCGGACCTGTGCGATTATTACAACTCCGAGCAGCTCTCCTCGGAGCAGACACCGCTCCATGAGCCTGGCGAGTTGGCCGAGCAGTTGCGCCAGAACCTCTCGGAGAGCAAGGGGCGAGAGGTATTGGCTGGCGAGATCTACGCGGCGGGGATTTATGGGACGTCGAGGCGTTTTCAGGGGAGCTTTTCGCCCGAGCAATGCGGTGACACGCGCGCGATAGACAAGCTCGAGCCCGTGTGTGAGAGCAGCCTGGGGCGCGCAGCATCGGGCGATCGCTACGAGCGTTTTATTCGCCAGTTCGAGAATCACTACCCCAACACGGTGATCGAGCGCCACGGCGAGGAGGCCAGGCTTGATTTTCAATACTACGAGCCGGTGGGGTGGATGTGTGGGACGACGTTCGCGCCGGTGCTCTCGGCGTTGGGGAGCTTTATCAGCGGCTCGAGGCTGTGCATCGCCAGGGAGCTTCTCTCGGAGTGTGAGGTCGACGCGGACTGTCCCGAGAGCCCGTTTGGCGGGCAACCGGGACGTTGCGTGAGCGATGTTGGTGGGGACGGTGGCGATGGCGAGGATGCGCGGCGATGGTGTGACACGAACCTCTCGCTCGTGCTGGAGCGGCGCCAGGGAGAGGAGGCATTCTACGAGAGGATCGAGGAGCATCCGTTCTGTGAGCCTTCGAGCCTGGGCGCGCTCGCGATCGAGAACGCGTGTGTGGTGAGCATGCAGCACTACGCGGTGGAGAAGCGTTGCGCGGGGAGCCGGAGGTTGCAGATCGAATGGAGAGGAGAGGGGAACATCGACCGGTTGCTCTCGGGATACGAGCTGCACCTGAGCATGCAGTGAATTGGCGCGTTCCGGGTCGTGCGAGGGCGTCTCTTGGATGACTCGCCAGGGATCGGTGTGTTAGTTTCGGCACTGGCAGAGGATGTCGCCCCCGATCCACAAGTGAGTCTCAGGAGGAAAGATGCGCTCTCGGTTGATGTTGTTCATGTTGGTCTTCGCGTGTCTGCTCGTCGTGTCGACAGGATGCAAGGAGAAGACGGCCGCGCCTGACACAGGCGTCGTCGCCGAGAAGCCCGCCGAGACGCAGGGCGCGCAGACGACCGCCGAGGCCAACGAGACGACCGCGCAGGAACCAGAGGATGGGAAGGTCGACCTCCAGAAGACCCCGTTGATCTGGAAGATCGAAGGGGAGAATGGCCCGGTGTATATGCTCGGCACGATCCACCTTGGCTTTGACGCCGAGAAGGAGTTGCCAAAGGGTGTCTGGCGAAAGCTCGATCAGAGCGATGTCTTTGTCATGGAGACGGATCTGACCAAGGCTCAGGCCGAGATGGCCTCGAGCGCGAAGTTGCCGGAAGGGGAGACGCTCGAGAAGAAGCTCGGCGAGGAGTACTGGAAGAAGCTCGACGATCGCCTCGGGGGGATCGCCTCGCAGTTTAACTCCGTGAAGCCGTGGTTCATCGTCAGCATCTTGATCCTCAAGATGGTCCCCGAGGTCAACGGCACGCCTCCCATGGATCAGCGCCTCCACATGTACGCCAAGCGCCAGGGCAAGAAGGTCGAGCATCTGGAGTCACCGCAGCTCCAGCTCGACATCCTCGAAAAAACGCTCTCGATCGAGGAGCTCAAGGAGATGCTCGACGACTTCGATCAGCAGCGCTCGGATTTGCTCGCCATGTTGGAGTATTACCGCGATGGAGACCTGGAGGGTATCCAGAAGGTCTCGTTCAAGGATCGCGATGAGAAGGCCGAGATGTACGAGATCCTCTTCTACAAACGCAACGAGGCGTGGGTCGTCAAGATCGACGAGTACATCAAACAGGGCAATGTCTTTATGGCCTTTGGCGCGGGGCACCTGTTTGGCCCTCGCGGTGTGCTCGAGCTGCTCGAGAAGCAAGGTTACAAGCCCGTGCGCGTGACCCCGGAGGAGCTCGCCAACGCGGAGAACGAGGTCCCCTCCGAAGACGCGCCTTCCGAAGAGAAAGAGAGCGAGCAGTGATTCTCACTGCTCGCTCTCCCTGGCCAGGTCACTTTTCCTTCCCGGCAAACGGCCCGTTCGGGTCGGGTCGAAGCTTCTCCATCGCGCCGACAAACACCAGGTTGGCGACCAGAAGTACCCACCAGTAGCTCGCCAGCTGGCGCCAGAACGCCTCATCCGCGCCATGGTAGTACTCGGAGATGCCGAAGTACTTGTGGAAGGATGGGATCGCGATCGCCATCAGGACGTTGGTGGCCATCCCCTGTGAGTTCGAGAGCATGTAAGCCGCGAGCGCTGCGGTGAAGAAGAGCAGCGCGAACAGTGGCCCCGCGGCGCTCCAGTGGCGCGAGGCGCCAGGGATAAGCATCGACAGCGCCCAGCCCGGCAGGCTGCGTTTCTGCTCGTGGGCGGTGATTTCATCTCGCTTGACGAGCCCCACCAACATGAACGCGAGCATGAACAGCGCGAAGAGCATGGCAGGTGCTGCGCTGAGCCAACTCATCAGCGCGGACTCTCCATCCGGCGACACTGTGTCCGCGAGGCGGAAGACCGACATCGGGTTAACCCAGGCATCGAGCTCGGCGGTGCTTTTCCAGAGCGTGCTCCAGTGATCCTGTGTCGGTGTGGCCAGCAATGGCAGGCCGGGCGCGTACTTTTTCTGTTGGTCAAAGCGGATGCCTTCGACCTCTTGACCGAGGTTGTATTTGGCGGTCGCGAGGTCCGAGTCGAGCGAGAGCGCCTTCTCCCACTGTTTCTTTGCCTCCTGCTCCTTGCCCGTTTGTTTTGCGATGACGCCGAGGTTGTTCACCGCATGTGGACTGTTCGGGATCTTGCTGTAAAGCGCGGTCGCCGCTTCGAGTTCGCCGCGTTGTTGCGCCGCGATCCCCAACACCAGCGTGCGCTCGTTGCTCTCCTTGCTGTAACGCTCGAAGAAGGTCTGTGTGTCAGGGTGGCCGAGGGAGCCGCTGAACGCTCCGATGGGCATGGACGCCATCACGCCGATGATGGCCACACCTGTGGTGGTCTTGCGCAGCGCGTAGAGGCCAACCGCGATCACGCCGAACATCCCGGCGAGCTCGCCGCGAGTGAGTCGGTTGAACAGGTTCCAACGCACGAGCTTGGAGCTGTCAGGGGGGACGCGATCGAAACCCGAGCGCGCGAGCTTGACGAGCAGCAAGAGCCAGAAGACCACGCCACACGCGAGGTAGACGTTGAGCCAATCACCAGTCGCGGCGGCGTCGCGGGCGGGTCCTCCAAAGACCCTGTATGGGTAAGCGTCGTCGCGGAGTTGCTTCCACTTTGCCACGCTCTGTGCATCGCCTCGCTTTTGGGCAGCTTCGAAGAGCGCGTTAAAGAAGTGCGTCGCGCCTTCCGATCTCGGCGCGAACTGGGCAAGTCGCATCCCCCTTCGCTCGAGCACGGCCAGATCTTCAGGGTTGCTCGGGTCATAGACCTTGTCGTCGCTGCCCGGAGGTCGTCCGAGCCAGAGCATGACCGAAATCAGCGAGGTGTTCAGGTTGGGCTCGAACCCCGCCTCGAGCAGCGAGGTCATGGCAAGATCGAATGCGCGCTCGCCGAGTTTGGAGTCGATGCCATCGAACTCTTTCGCCAACAGGAGGAGCTCGGGGTGGTATGGTTTGGCGATCTTGAAGACTGATTCGTAGGATGCGCGGGCGGCCTCGCTCTTGCCGAGGAGCTGGTAGACCTGTCCTCGGCGGAAACGCATCCAGGGGTTGGTCGGATCAGCGGCGGCGGCTCTACCCAGCGTGTCGATCGCCTTCTCGGCTGCGGCCTGACTCTCCGATGTGAGGTCAACCTCTGTGCCCTGCGCGGACTTCTCGAGCAAGTCGAACAGTGATTTGTCCAGCAGCGCGTCGGCCTGTCGCATCGGCAAGCGAGAGGAGAGGCCATGTCCCAATACGAAGGGCATGTTCACGCCCGAGGTGGTGACCTCGTAGGTTCGCTCGGTCTTCTTGCCTTCCCAGTTGTGATCGTCGAGGACGGTGACCTTGACGCTATCCTCGACAACCTCGAGCGCGCTGCATTTGTAGGGCAAGAGTCGCCTCCAATGCACCGAGCCGTTGTAGCTGTCGAGCTGATAAATCATCCCCTCACCACAGGCATACACGTGGTTGTGGTGCTCGAGCACGTGGACGCTCCTGTCGGGGAAGTTCTCCTTGTCGAGGATGGTGTGCCTCCAGGTGCGCCCATCGTCGGTCTTGGCGACGACATCGCCCCCTTCTGCCTCGACCTCGAGCGCGAGCGCGTTGGCGCTCACGAGCAGCACCCCGAGCATGGCAAACAGCTTTACGCAGAGTCTCTTCACGGCTCTCTCCTTGGATGGATGACTTGGCACAGAGTGTACTCTGAACCGAACCACCCCGCATTCCTTGATTGAGTGATGTGTTCTTTCGCACACCAGAACAACACGTCGGAGCGCCGATTTGGATCTGATTTTTTCCGGCTCTGCGCGAAAGGTTCAGCGCACGAGGTGGAAGCCTTTGAGGAGCGAGAGCAGCTCGAGTCTGGCGAGTTGTAGCGGGCCAAGCTTTGCCATGCTCACATCGAGCGAGGTGATCGCTGCGGTGTCGAGCCAGGAGAGCAACCTGCGCCAGGGCGCGAGGTCCATGGGCCTGAGTCGGATGGTGCGCAAGAGCAGTGAGGGAGGGTAGGTGTTTTGTGAGGTCAGGTAGTGTTGCCAGTTGCCGGGCATCTTGCGCAGCGCATCCGGCCAGCGCGAGAGCGCCTGCGCGGTGTAAGGCAAGAGGGTGTGTTCGAGCGCTTCGGGATGATCCAGCCACGCGCGCTCGAGCAGCTCGCAGAGCTCGAGCCAGTTCGCCTCCGAGGGTGGACGCTGGAGCAACGAGCGCAACTCTCCGAAGAGTTGCGCGTCGGTGTCGCTATGCGAGCGGATCAAGGTTTCGTTCACGTTGGCTCCGGGCCTGTCGCCTCTTCTTGGTTATTTGGCGACATCGGATCGATAGTTTGGAGAATCATAGACGGACCTGTCCGACATCGGTCTCCTCGTGCGCTCGCTGAGGAGCGCGCGCATGTTGTGTGCATAAAGCGCGGGGTCGTCGAGTTCTTCCTGACTCGGGTGATAAGTTGGCAAAATCTCGATCTTGATCGGCGTCTGGAAGGTCGCCGCGAGCCTGTAAAGCTGCGTGGCAAAGCCAGACTCCTCGCGGTTCCAAAAAGGCACCCATTCAGGGAAGTGAAAGATCACGGGCGTGATCGGTTTCCCGATGGCGAACGCGCCGACCTTGAACTCGAGCAAGGTGCGACCGTTGGTGTAGGTGCCCTCGGGGAAGATGAGGTGTCGGTAGTTCGTGTTCTCGATGGAGTCGCGCAAGCGATCGACGACGCTCGGGCCGTTGTCTCCCTTGCCTCGCTCGACATAGATCGGGTCGGCGGCGTCGACGAACCGACCGAATACGGGCAGATCCTTTGTCATTGCAGCGGCGACTGGGCGAATGTGTCCGAGCGCGCGCATCAGCGCCATCGGCTCGAGGATGCAGATATGTGGCGCGATGTAGAGCTGCGCGTGATCTTCCGGCGAGTCGTTGTGATCGACGACCTCGATGCGAAACTTCGCCGCGAGCATCAACCAGAAGGTCATCGCGTGCGCCGTGCGATCCTTTAGCTCGAGCGGAAAGCGCTTGTAGAAGGGCACGACAAACGGCGCGAGCGCGAAGGTGCCGAGCAACCCCGCCGACGTCAGCGGGAGCGTGAGCAGAAAGGCCGGGATCGATTGCCGCAACGGGCGGACATCGAGCACCTCGAACGGGTCGGTCTCAGTGTCATGGCCTGGGTCCGCGTGGTCGTGTGGATCAGGTTGATTCGAGCGGGTTTTGGCGTGCTGGGCCATAACGGGACCTCGGACTGCGAGCGTGACCTTGATACCAGGCGCGCCTTCGGTTGTTTTCTTGATTGCTCCGTATTCGGTATACCACACAACGATCGCTTCGCGAACTCGGTGGAAAGTCAGCGCGTCCGATTACTTGCAGCGCGATCCATCGCCCCATTCGAGCACCTGGAGGTAGACGGGCAACGTCCCCCTCGAGAGCATGTCGAGGTCACTGGCCGCAGCGCGCGAGAGATCGATCACGCGGCCCTTGCTGTAAGGGCCGCGATCATTGATTCGCACGACCACGGACTTGAGCGTCTCGGGGTCGGTCACGCGCACGATGGTGTGAAAGGGGAGGGTGCGATGTGCGGCGGTGAAGCCGTTCATATCGAACGGCTCACCGCACGCGGTCTTTCGACCATGGAAGCGCTTGCCATACCAGCTCGCGACGCCCTGGAGCGCGTGGCGCTCTCCATCAGGGCCCGCGATGCGCTTGGTCGTCAGATCCTCTCTCGGATCATCGATCCGATCTCGGCGGCATCCTCCCGTGACCACTACCGCGATCAGGAAGATGAGCACGCGCGCGAGGTTGGCGAGCCTGGAGTACATCAAGGATCAGTTGCCATCACAGGATGGCTCGAGCACGACGATCTTGCCGCCGTCCGAGTTCAGGCCGAGCCCGACGAGCACCAACTTCGGGATCTGATCATTGCCAAAGTAACCGATGGCGGCGTAGCTGGCCTCGACCTCGTTCGAGATCCTGATGCTGATGCCGCCCGTGTTGTCGCTATCACTCCACCCCATCTCGTTGTAGGAGTGGCGCAAGAAGCGGGTGCCGAGGAAGATATCAGCGTAGCCATCGATCGCGAGGTCTGCGGTGAACAGCGTGGTCGCGCTGCCTGGCGTTTGATTCCAGTACTCGGTGAAGTTCGCCTGACCATCGTTCTTGAAGGCGTAGAGCGCTGGCGTGCCCGCGCCGGGAGGTGCCAGCGCGAACAGGTCGGTGATGCTGTTCTGCTCGATCGAACCCGCCGAGATGAACTTGAACGGTGCATCAGCGTCAGGCAGGTCGAGGAATTTGGCGTCGATGCCGCCATCTTGCTTGATGTTGCCCGCGATAAGGACGCGCTCTTGCGAGGTCAGGATCGCGAGATCGAGACCTGGGTTCATGTCGAAGTTGCCGACGATCAAGCTGTTGTTGTCGCGGATGGCTGGCTGGAGGAAGTTCTCGTCCTGGCCAAGGATCGCCAGATCCACGCTCACGCCATCATCGGAGGCAAACCCGCGGTCGCCGGTGCCGAAGTAGAGCTTGAGGCGAGGACCGGAGGCGATGACGGCGAGGTCGTCGTTGCCGTCGTTGTCGAAGTCGCCAGCGATGGCGTCGAAGGGGACGCCGCCTGGATCGAGGATGTCGATGTTTTGCGCGCCGTCGAGGATGACGCGCGTTCCATCACCGTTGTCCTCATTGAAGTAGAGCGTCAGGTCGTTGGTGTTGACCGTGACGATGTCGGGGTAGGCATCGCCCGTGAAGTTACCCACCGCGATACGCTTGCCGCCTGCGGTCGAGGTGCTCATGTAGCGGCTCTTGAAGCGCGCGTCGAGGTTTGGCGAGTCCGGGTCATAGCGGTAGACGTTGAGGCGGAAGTTGGACTGGTTGTCGATGACGACGAAGTCATCGTGACCATCCTGGTCAAAGTCGGCGACCTCGAGGTCGGTGTACTCGTCCTGCGCGACAGCGTTGGCCAACTCGGCGGTGTAGAGCGGGGTCAGGTAATTGACCTGCTCGCGGCCCGGCCCACCCGGGAAGCAGGAGTCGCAGGCGTCCCCGAAGGAGTCGCCGTCGAGGTTTTCCTGACCAGGGTTTGCGATCGGGCGGCAGTTGTCACAGACATCGCCGACGCCATCTTCGTCCTGGTCCGCCTGATCGGCGTTGTCCGCCTCGGCGCAGTTATCACAGGCGTCGCCGAGCGCGTCTCCGTCGTTGTTTGCCTGGTCGTCGTTCTCGACCTCGACGCAGTTATCGCATGCGTCGCCATGCGCGTCGCCGTCGGCGTTTGCCTGAGGCGTATTCGCGATGTCGACGCAGTTATCACAGACATCGCCGACGGTGTCGGAGTCTGCGTCCGCCTGATCTGCGTTTTCGATGGAGACGCAGTTGTCACAGGCGTCGCCTGCGCCGTCACCATCGCCATCTGTCTGGTCTTCGTTGGCAGCTTCCGGGCAGTTGTCACACATGTCGCCGATGCCGTCGCCGTCCGTGTCCGCCTGATCGCTGTTGGAGACGCTCGGGCAGACATCACAGGCATCGCCGACGCCGTCGCCGTCGCCATCTGCCTGGTCGGGGTTCGAGACCGACGCGCAGTTATCCTCCTCGTCCGGGACATCATCATCGTCCCCATCGGGGGTGCAGGCGGAAAGGGATGTCGCCAACAACAGGCTACCGAGCAGGCAAAGCCAGCGCTCGGATCGCGAGGTTTCGAACAGACTCATGGAGGATCCTGGTGGTTAAGGGTTGGAACATGTCGTGAATCGCGCGCGACAACATCAACCACAGCGCGCGACGAACGCGCTGCATTATTAACAGGCTGGTTCCTCGGTGCAAGTCAGACGATTCAGGCTCGTGGTTTGGGCACGAGCCTCGCGAGGTCGAGGTTGAAGTTGCTCGTGAGGGTGACGCGGTCGAGGGAGAAGTCGCACGTGGTCGAGCAGGAGTTTGGCTCTGCTTGTTCCAGCGTGCCTCGCGCGCCGATCTCGAGGTCGACGACGTTTCGCGCGAAGACTCCGCCCTGAGCGCAGTCGCCACACCCGGAGAGGAGAACGACGGTGAGCTAGAACAGTGTGTTTGGGAAAATTTGATGAACGTAAGACATGAGATGCTCCATAACGCATGGGGTATGTGTAAAGGGTATCTCTTTTTTCGAGCGCCACGCAACCTTTGCCACGTCGAGCCCGATAACCTCTCCTGAGTGCTTTGATTTATCGAAGGATGGAGAGGTTGGTGTGACAAGGGAGAACGCAGATCATGATGGGGCTTACCGCAGGTTGTTCTCGAACGAGCAACTCGTCGAACAGCTCGTCGAGGTTTTTGTCGGAGCGGATATCGCGGCGCTCCTGGACTTTTCGACCATGAAGCGTGTGAACGCCGTGCACCACAGCGAGACGTTGGTCAAGCGCGAGAACGATCTCCTCTGGGAGATCGAAATGGTGGGCGGCAAGCCGATTTATCTCGTGCTGATGCTCGAGTTCCAATCGAGCAACGACCGCGCGATGGCCGCGAGGATCATGACCTACCTCGGGCTTTATTATGACGCGGTGGTCGGAGCAAAGGGGTGGTCCGCGGACGATGGATTGCCTCCGGTACTCTCGGTTGTTTTGTACAACGGAAAGGAAACGTGGACGGCAGAGAAGAACATTCGAGCGTTGATTCCGATCGGTGATTCTTCGCCGCTCGGGGATTTTCAGCCTCATCTCGAGTATTGTTTGATCGAGGTGGGGAAGTATCCTCGGGAGGATCTCTCTGAACACAAGGATCTCGTCTCGGTGCTCTTTTTGTTGGAGCAGGCGAAGACCTTGTACGATGTGCGCGCTGCGATCGAGTTGGCGATCGAGCGCACGTTTGGCAATGATCTGGAAGGGATTCGAAAGGACCTGCTCGTCTGGATCAGCAAGGTGCTTTACACGAGGATGGACATTGACATCGATCAGCAGCAGCTCGAATCGTTGACGGAGGTAAAGGACATGTTGGCAGAGAATCTCGACGAGTGGTTGGAGTCGCTGAGAAAAGAGGCCCGAGAGCAAGGGATCGAGCAAGGGATCGAGCAAGGCGCGGAGGTGGGCGTTCGGGATGGCCTCAAGCGTGCGTTGTTGGTGCAGCTCGAGGAGCGCTTTGGTGAGAAAGAGGGGCGAGCGGCGTTGCTGGAGGATGCCTCCAGGGAGGTGCTGCTCATGGCCTTTACGCTGATTTTAAAGGTGGAGTCCGAGGATGCATTCTGGGAGGCGTGGGGCGCTCCCTGAGCCATTCTGAACGCTCGCGTCTCGCTCGGTGCTGTCAGCGAGGATTACTTGATAAAAAAAGGCGCTGTGGTTTCTGAAAAGAAACCACAGCGCCTTTTTATTCTGGCGCTTTACCCGAGAAATCAGTCGACGATTTCAAACAGGCCAGCTGCGCCCATGCCGCCGCCGATGCACATGGAGACGACGCCCCAGCGCTGACCTTTCTCGGCCATGGCGCGAAGGAGGGTGCCCGTCATGCGGGTGCCCGAGACGCCGAGCGGGTGGCCGATGGCGATCGCGCCGCCGTGCGGGTTGATCTTCTCATCGGGGATGCCCAGCTCTTGCTGGCAGTAGGATGCCTGCGCGGCGAAGGCTTCGTTGATCTCGAACATGTCGATGTCCTCGACCTTCATGTCGTGCTTGGCGAGCAACTTGCGGATCGCTGGCACGGGACCGATCCCCATGATCTCTGGCGCGACGCCAGCGACCTGGAAGCCGCGGTAGTAACCCATCGGCTTGAGGCCAAGCTCGTCTGCCTTCTCTTTCGTCATGAGCACGACGGCTGCGGCGCCATCGGTAAGCGGCGATGCGTTACCTGCGGTGACGGTGCCCTTGGGGTTGAAGGCGGGGCGAAGCTTCCCGAGCCCTTCTGGCGTGGTGCCTGGGCGAGGAGTGGAGTCCTTGGCGACCGTGATCTCCTTCGCCGAGCCGTCGGCTGCGATGAAGGTCGTGGTGACAGGGATCACTTCGTCGTTGAAGAACCCGCGCTCCCATGCAGCGATCGCCTTGTTCTGCGAGTTCGCGGCGAAGGCGTCCTGGCGGGCGCGATCGACCTCGAACTTCTTGGCGACGTTCTCTGCGGTGGTGCCCATCGGGGTGTAGACCTCGGGCATCTGCTCCATGACTTCGGGGTTAGCGCTGGCCTTGTTGCCGCCCATGGGGACCATGGTCATCGACTCGGTGCCGCCTGCGATGGCGACATCGATGGCGCCGACCATGATGCGCTCGGCTGCTTGCGAGATGGTCTGCAAGCCGGACGAGCAGAAGCGGTTGACGGTGAGCGCGGGGACGGTCTCGGGGAGACCTGCGAGCATCGCGGCGATGCGCGCGACGTTCATTCCTTGCTCGCCCTCGGGCATGGCGCAGCCGAGGATCACGTCCTCGACATCTGCGGGGTCAAGGCCCGGCGCGCGCTCGAGCGCGGCCTTGATGGCCTCGGCTGCGAGGGTGTCAGGGCGCGTGTCTTTAAACTCGCCCTTGTGCGCGCGCGTGAACGCGGTGCGGGCGTAGGATACGATGACGACTTCTCGATTGCTCATCTTCTTCTCCTGCGGGCGCGCTTTTATGAAGGCGCGCCTCGATCTTCTATCTTTCTGGCGGGCCAAACCGATCTCTGGTTTGGCCCGCTGCTATTACAATGCTCGAGATGGGCCAAAGATTCTTCGCTCTGGCGCCATCTCCTCCCTGACAATCAGTTACGGACGACGCCCTTGCCGAGCGCGACGCTGATCATGCGCTCTTTGGTCTTCTCCTCGCCACAGAGCGAGAGGAACGCCTCGCGCTCGAGGTCGAGCAAGTGCTGCTCGGTGACGAGGTTGCTTTGCGAGGTCTGACCGCCCGTGATCACGTGCGCGAGCTTCTGGCCGATGAGGCGGTCGTGCGCGCTGATCTGACCGTTCTCGACCATGCTGTAGAGCAGCATGTCGATGGTGGCGAAGCCATCGCGGCCTGGGAGGCGGAACTTCTGAGGACGAGGGGGACGGAAGCCCGATGCTGCCAACCCGAGGACGCGCTGCTTTGCCGTGTAGAGCAAGTGCGAGCGGTTGAGCACGACGGTGTCGCGGTTCGGGTCGAGGAAGCCGCTCTCCATCGCCTCTTCAGCGCTGGTGGCGACCTTGGCCATGCCGATCGTCAGGAAGATCTTCTGGAGGAAGGGGAGCGATGGGAACTCCTTGTTGTCGGAGTGCCCGCCGAAGGTGTTGCGCAACAACTGGAGGTTGCCGCCACCACCGGGGATGAGACCGACGCCGAACTCGACGAGACCCATGTAGAGCTCGCCAGCCGCGACGACCTGGTTTGCGCCCATGGTGACCTCGGCGCCGCCGCCGAGCGTGAGGCCCGTGGGTGCGGCGACGACAGGCTTGGCGCTGTAGCGCATGCCCTGGTTGGCGTCCTGGAAGCGCTTGATCAATGCTTCGATCTGATCGAAGGCGCCCTGGTTCGCGGCGCCGACGACGAGGCCGACGTTCGCGCCCGCCGAGAAGTTGTCCGAATCATTGGCGATGACCAGACCTTCCCACTTGTTGTTCTCGAGCTCCTCGAGCGCCTCTTCCATCATGCCGATGATGTCGAGGTCGACCGTGTTCATCTTGGTGTGGAACTCGAGCGCGAGGACGCCGTCGCCAGCGTCGTAAAGGGTCGCGCCATCGTTCTCGCGCACGGTGCGATCCGCGCGGCCAAGGAGGTTGATGTTGAGCTCTTTCTCATCGCGCTCGATCGCCTTGTACTCGTTGGCCGTCCAGTCGAAGTAGAGCTGTGTGGTGCCATCCCACTTGTAGAAGGAGTCATGGCCTGCGGCGACCATCTTGTCGACCCACGCAGGAACCTCGAAGCCGAGCTCTTTCATCTTCTCGGCGCCCCACTTGACGCCGAGCGCGTCCCAGGTCTGGAAGGGGCCAAGCTCCCAGTTAAAGCCCCAACGCATCGCGTTGTCGACGTTGACGATGTCGTCAGCGATCTCGCCAAGACGACGCGCCGAGTAAGCGAGCGAGCGAAGCGTCACTTCACGCGCGAAGTCCGAGGCGTTGTCGGTGCCATCCTTGAGGACCGAGGCGATGCGCTCGCCAGGGGTTTCGAGGTTGCGCGCCGCGCCGGTCGACTCGAAGCGAGGCTTCTCGCGAGGGCCGTACTCCATCGTGTCGAGGTTGAGGGCCTTGATCTCCTTGCCTTCCTTCTTGAAGAAGCCAGCGCCAGCCTTGCGGCCGGTCCAGCCCTTCTCGACCATCGTGTGGATGTAGTCAGGCATCAGGAAGACGTCGCGCTCCTCGTCCTCGGTGAGCGTGTCGTAGCAGTTCTTGGCGACGTGGACGAAGGTGTCCAGGCCGACGACGTCGGCGGTGCCAAAGACGGCGGACTTGGGGCGACCCATCGGCTTGCCAAAGAGCACGTCCACGCCTGCTGGCGTCATGTCGTACTTTGGCATCGTGTGGATGATGCTCATCATCCCGTGCACGCCGATGCGGTTGGCGATGAAGTTGGTGGTGTCCTTGGCGAACACGATCCCCTTGCCGAGCACGTTCTGGCCAAACGCCACGGCTTGCTCGACGACCTCGGGCTTGGTCGCTGCTGCGGGCACGATCTCGAGCAGCTTCATGTAACGCACTGGGTTGAAGAAGTGCATCACGAGGAAGCGCTCTTTAAAGGAGTCACTCGTCTTCTCGAGCATCCCTTCGATCGAGAGGCCAGACGTGTTCGAGGCGATGATCGCCTCGGGGTTGGCGTACTCCTCGATCATGTCGAAGGTGTTCTGCTTGATGGAGAGCTGCTCGGGGACGGCCTCGATGATGAGGTCCACATCGCCAAACAACTCCAGGTCATCGCTCATGTTCGCTGGCGTGATCAACTCGAGGTCACGCTTGGAGAAGATGGGAGAAGGCTTCTGCTTCTTCATCTTCTGGATGGCGCCCGCCGAGAACTTGTTGCGGAAAGAGCGGTCCTGCTCGCTCTCGCCCTCGGCAGGTGTGATCCCGATAACCGAGGGGACGATGTCGAAGAGGATGCAGGGGATGCGCGCGTTGGCGAGGTGTGCGGCGATGCCGCTGCCCATGACGCCAGCGCCGATCACGGCCACTTTCCTGATTCGCTTGGTTGCCATCGATGTCTCCATTCTGGTGGTGATAAAAAAGACCGCGCTCCCCTCGGTTGATTTGGTTTCGAGAGGGGAGGTAATTGCTGCCCTTGAACGCTTTATTGAGTCACGAACGCTGCCCGTTCGTGGATGCGACAAGAATGAGGTCGTCCCTGAAGGTATGGATGCGCGCTCTTTCCTTTTGCCATGATGTTGGCGCCCGGTGCGCACGAGCTAACCTTCCCTGGTCAGCGATCCATGTGGAGCTCTTGCTTCGCGTGCCAATTTATAGTGAGTCCCTCCCAGGGAGGTCAAGGCACTGAACGGTGATTCATTCAAATTTTTCCTGACCTCCGCGCGCGCTTTTTTGCCTCGTCGGCTGGACATTTTCGAAGATGTCCACAAGAAAGAGGTGGAGAGCGCAGACGTCGTCCTGACCTTTGATGAGGTCGGGGCAGGGGCAGATGCGTGCTCGCCAAAACTTGGCTTAAACTCTTAATCCCTCGAGCCCGAGACGGAGGTCGTGAATCAGATGGTCGAGCCAGAGCATATCGTAGAGAAGGTGAGCGCCGAGCTCGGAGAGGGCACGACGGTCGACGTCACGGACCTGACCGGCACGCGCGATCACTACAGGGCCGTGGTGGTCTCCCCCGCATTCCAGGGAAAGCTCCCGATCAAGCGCCATCGCATGGTGTACGCGGCGCTCGCCGAGGAGATGAAGGGTCCCATCCACGCGCTGACACTCGAGACCTTTACCCCGCAAGAGTGGGAAAAGCTCGCGTGAGCAACAAGCAGACGCACCCGCAAAGAGAAGAGAAGAAAAGATGAGCGATAAGAAGAAGATCTCCCTCCCGATCGTTGGCAATGAAGCCGCCGTGGCCGAGACCTCCAGCAAGACGCGCGCCGAAGGGGGCGACGTCATGAGCGAGATCGATCACGAGGTCAAGGCAAACCGCATCGTCCTCTATATGAAGGGGACGCCCGATGCGCCCATGTGCGGCTTCTCCGCGCGCGCTGCGCAGATCCTGACCTCCTACGGTCAGCCCCTCTACGCCGTCAACATCCTCGAAGACCCCGAGAAGCGCCAGGCGATCAAGGAATACTCCGACTGGCCCACCATCCCGCAGGTCTACATCGACGGCGAGTTCCTCGGGGGCTCGGATATCCTGATGCAGATGTATGAGAACGGGCAGCTCGACGAAGTGATCGGTTGAACAAACCGCGCTGGGGATGCCCGGTGATTTTGTCGTTTGTCAGCACCGTAGCCACGGTGCTGAGCGAACCGAAGGGGGGGGCAAAAAATACCCCCACCCGCGGGTTACTCGCCCCGGGGGCCGTATTTTTGGGGCGGCGC
>JAYZVO010000164.1:0-18876 GCA_036155555.1 Myxococcota bacterium | reverse complement strand
GTCAGACCTCTCTTGCATCAAGCCACCCTTCCTGCCACCGCTGTAAATGTCACCAGGCGCTGCCGTCGGCGCGCGTTCCGGGCGACATATCACTCGAGGAGGTCAAGAGGTCGGTGTGGTGGTCCATCTCCGCGCCAGCCTCGCCATCGGGGCTGCGGTTCAGGCTCACGCCTTCGCGCGACGAGCTGTATTGCACGGCGTCGTGCACGGAGCCGTCGGCCTCGAGCAGCTCGATCAAGTCACCGCTGTTGTTGAGCGAGAGAGAACCCGTAGAGCTGTTGATGGCGCTCGAGAGGTTGCTGTGATCCCCCTCGTCATAGAGGACAAAGACGGCTCCTGGCGCGAGCATCGCATCGGGCGGGAAGACGTGGCGCTCTGCGGTCGCGTCGCGCAAGCTCCATCCATCGAGCGAGACGGGCTCGGTGCCCACGTTGACGATCTCGACGAACTCCTGGCCGGTGTCTGAACCTTGTGGGTTCGGGAGCAGCTCGTTGATGATCACGCGGCGCTCGAGCGAGGCGGCGAACAGCCCCCCATTGACGCGTTTTCCTGGAGAGCTGTTGCCCACAGCACCCGCGACCTCGGCGTGCGTGACAATATCACTCCTGGCGCCGTCGGTCTGGCGGTTGAGGCTCACCCCATCTGAGGAAGATGTGTAGTCGAACTGATCCATGATCTTGCCATCGGGCGCGCGCAAAAAGAGCGAGTCGCCATTGTTGTTGAGCGAGAGCGTCTGGCTCGAGCTGTTGATGGCGTTGTCGATGCTGGAGTGATCGCCTCGATCAAAGACCACGACCGCCTCGCCAGGTTCGATAAACCTCGTCCCGAAGACGTGTCGATCCTCGGCGGAGAGGTCGCCGATCTTCCACCCAGTCAGCTCGACGCGCCCACCACCGACGTTGACGATCTCGACATACTCCTGGCCAAGGTCCGTTCCGGATGGGTTGGGGAGCACCTCGTTGATGATCAGGTCAGGTTCACCGGGCCAGCGGCTCCCATCAGCGCGACGCCCTGGCGAAGAGGTCAGCACGTCGAGGTCGGTGTGGAGAACAAAATCACCGTCCTCTCCACCGTCCGGGTTGCGGTTAAAGGAGATGCCCGCTCTGGCGCCTTCGTAGGCGACCTCGTCCACGAGCACACCATCAGGTCTGGTCAGACGAACCGAGTCGAGGTTGTTCGCGAGCCCCAGGTATCCCGTCGAGGAGACGAGGCGCTCGGGCTCCTCGGGGTTGCTCCCCGCATAAACGACGATCGATCCTTGCGCGGGCAGGATCACATCATCGAAGACGTGGCGTTCTGCATCCAGCCCATCACCGAGCGTCCAGCCCGCGAGGTTCACAGGCGCCGAGCCAGGGTTCACGATCTCGACCCACTCGTTCGGGCCGTCGGTGCCTTCGGGGTTTGGCATAAACTCGTTGATGCGCACGGGCGTCACGAGGTTGGCGCAAGGGTTTGGCGCGTTGCCGCCAAACTCCTCGTGCACCGTCGCGACATCGAGCAATTGGCAGAACTCGTCCAAAAACGGCGATACAAGCTCTGGCCCGCGCAACACCATAATGTTCTCGTCATTGTAGCGCGTGGCGTTGTTGGACCAGTTGTAGGAGCCGACCACCACGATCGGGTCCGAATCGGTGCCAGGGTCGATCAACATCACCTTGTGGTGGAGCTTGCCTCCGGCGAACCCGATCGCGTTCTTGTTGCCGTCGATAAAGACGGGGACGCCCGCTTGCGCGAGGAACTCGTCCTTGCTGTAGCGACCACGCGCTTGGCTCTCGTCGAAGATCCCCACGACCTCCACGCCCGAGTTGTTCAGATCGAGCAAGCGCCCCGAGATCTCCTCGTGCGTGAATGAGAAGATCATGAAGTAGACGCGCACGTCTGCGGTATCGAGCAGCTCGAGCATCTTCTGATCGACGTCATCTCTGGGGCTGAAGTAGACCTGCGCCGAGGTCGCGCCGATGGAGACATCTCGCCCCATCGGGACGCTCTCCTTGCTCCTGCCGAAGTGCTCGAGCATGTACATTTGCTCGAACTCGGCGGTGTAGAGCGCTGCGACGTCGCGATCCTCGATCCTCAAGACGTGGTTGTTGTTCAGGTTCACGCCGTTTTGAGACATGTTCATCGAGCCGGTGAAGACAACCTCGTTGTCGATGACGATGAACTTGTTGTGCATGATCCGGTCGTACGGCTTGCGGTACTTGAGCACCACGCCGTTGTTCTCGAGCTCGACGTAACCCTCGTCATGAAGCTCGTCGCCATCCCCGGCGAACCGGATCTGCACGCCGCGCTTGTGCGCCTCGACCACCGCCTCCACGATGTTTGGTCGGTTGAACTCGTAGAGGCAGAGATCCACAGAGACCTGCGCGTCGTGGATCGCGTTGGCGATGGCGTCATCCGCCTCTGGATCTTCCTCCTCGCCGCGTTGCGTTCCGGGGCGAGTGAAGTACAACTCGACCTCGCCGCCCCAGGCTGTGTAGGGGCGGCGCGCGGTCTGGTAGGCATCCGGCGCGAGGTCTGGTGATTCGCTGTTGTCCTCGAACCTCGCGTCCGCCGAGGCGCCATCAGACACAGGGGTCTGTGCCGTGTCAGGTTGGCAGGCCAGCATCGCGAGCATGGCGGTGAGAGCCACGCTCCATTTCATCAATGTCGTTGTCTTGTTCATATCGTGCTCCATCGAGCGACGTGGCGAAAACCACCGCTCACGTCATCGCTCAAGGGGTGAGTTCGAGTTCGAGAGAGAAGACATCCGAGTCATCGATGTCATAACCATCCACGACCAGATACACGGTCGTGGGCGCTTCGGGCGCAGTCCATTCGATGTACTCGGAGCGCTCGGGGCCGCTGTTATCGGCGCAAACTCGCGCGACGCCGCTGCAATCATCGATCAGGTAGAGGACAGGGTCCTGGGTGATCATCCTGACGCGAGCGCGCAAGGTCTGCGATGGCTCGAGGTCGACCCGGAGGATCGCCTCCTGACCGAGCGCGTCGGTAGAGAGGCAAGGCTCTGGTGAGACGAGGCCATCGCTCCCGGTAAAGGTGAGCCCTTCATAAGAGCCCGAACCGAGCGCTCCGCGCGCGTCCGCGTCCGCGCAACTCGCCGGGCCGCTCGTGTAACCGACGCCCTCGATGGCATCCGCCACGTTGTACACCTGACCACCGATACTCGCGGATGCCGTGATCGGGCCGGGAGCCGCATCCAGGGCCAACCTGACGCCAACCTCGGCGTAGTCATCCTCGATAAAGACAGACTCGATGGTGACATCTGGCCCGAAATCGAAGAGCGTCTGGTCCGTATCGAAGTTGCCCGCGAAAGAGTCGATCTCGATGGTATTGGCCACGCCCGCGACGATCTGTTCAGGGTAGATGGCAAAAGGCGCTGGCGCGTCGCGCTCGATCTCGACGAGGTACTCCGAAGGATCGAGCCCACCTGCCTGGTTATCGACGACCAGCAAGATTTGCTCGTCCTGGTATGCGGTGTAGCGAAGCTTTGCCAGACGCGACCTGAGCGGCGCGGCGTTGCAAGCGAAAGCGCCATCGACGTCAGCACAATCTCCAACGACATATAGCGTCGAAGGCGCGTGAGTGTTTCTCGCCCAGGCGCGCAGCGTTTGACCCGTTTGCATCTGGAGTGGGATCACTTGCTCGCGGCCATCAGCGGAGCCCTCGGGGCAAGTCGCCGTCGAGAAGAGGTCCACTTCGAGCCCTCCATCCGAGGCCACGTAAGCGCCATCCTGAACAAAGCCTTCATCGACGGCGTCCGAGCAAATCCCCGCAGATGGGAGCGCGTCGACGACCCATGCGAGGTCAGGGAGTGACACCTGTGTGCCTCCATCTCCAGTAACCTCGAGCGCGCGGCGACCGATCGAAGCGTCGGGCGCGACGACCACGTTGAAGCGCGCGATCTGGCGGTCGGTGTCGATAACCTGGATGTTCTCGATGCTCACACCAGGGCCGAGATCGATCTGAGGCGTCGCGCCAAAATCACCCGGCCGCCAAACCATCTCGGCTTCCACCGTCTGCCCCACCGGGAAGAGATCCGGGGTGATGCTGTAAGGCGCCTGTTTTTGCGTGTAGAGCCAGAGCTTGCGCGTCGCGTCGACCTCGACCACGCCTGATGGTGTGGGGATCTGGTGACGGATGATGCGCGCGATCGAGACGGCGTTTTTATCCTCGAGGACAAGCTGCTCGCGGTCGAGCAACGCATCCAGATCGAGCTGCCCGTTATCCTCGATGCGAAACGCGCGGGATCTCGAGGAGGTCTCTACCGTCAACAGGAGGATGTCGTCCTCTGTCGGGGTCGGGGTCCAGGTGAGCTCGAGCTCTTTTTGACCGTAGAGCGCGAGGAACTGGTCAGGATCAGGGCTCGTCACCTCCCAGGGCGCAGGTACCTCGATCACAGGATCACTCTTCCACGCGAGGATGTCCTCGCCCCCTTCGATCAGGAGCGCGAGAGGATCTTCGAGCATGGTCTCGGCGGCAGCCTCGGCGGCGTCCTCGACAGAGAGCTCGTAGACGTAGAGGTCAGGGTTCTCTTCGAGCAAGTCCGCGCGAAGGTTCGCGACGAGATCCTCTCCGACGACGATAAAATCACCCGCGTGCTTGTAAGTCGGAGTCGCGACGATCTCGACGGGGAGGTCTGCCTCGACGCCCGCGTCACCCTCTGCGGGAAACGCCCAGAAGTCATCGAAGGCGAACAGGTCCACGGCTTCCGTCGCGGCGACCCACCCGGCAGGATCGACCACGTCAGCCTCGACGAGTTCTCTGGAGAACACCGCGTGCACGTGAAGTTCCGGGTATTGGAAGGCAGCGTCTTCGCGCCAGTAGGTCACGTTCACGCGCCCGATGACATCGGTGGGCCACGCGTCCATGTCCGGCGAGGACATGTCCTCTGGTGGCATATCCGCTGGCATATCCACCAGCATATCGGGCGCATCCATCATGTCCTCTGACATGTCCTCGCCAGGGTTCATATCCTGGCCAAGATCTGGCGAGGTCGGCATGTCGGCAGGTGACATATCGACGCCCGCGTCCTGTTGCTCGGAGGGCGGAGGATCTCCCTCACATCCCGAGCAAGCGCTCGCGCCGAGGGCAAAGAGAGCGCTGAGTGATAGCGCGTACAGTGATTTTGGAGAGTTCATGGTTTGCAGAGCGGGGGATGTGATCTCGATGGAGATCGAAAAACAAGGGTAAGAAAACGTCAGTTGTGTGTCATTGCCGTGACAGCGGCCAGGCAAGATACATGAAACCATCGACACGAGCCAACCCTGGCAAAAACGTGTTCGCCAGCATGCCGATCATTTAAAACAAGAGGGAGTTTCACTGGCGCATCTCCAACCGATGGCGCCGAGCGAAAAAAGGGGCCGCGACATCGGACAGACGATCCAATTCTCACTGGACTGTCCGATGTCGCGGCCCCTTTTTTCGCGCGCGGAGCGCTGGTGGCCTGACGATTATGAAGCCTTGCCGAGGTGGAAGACGCCGAGGCCATTCCACCAGCCATCCTGGGTGCGGTTCTCGCCATCGAGCTCACGCATCCAGAGGATCTCGAGCCCGGCCTCTTTGAAGCCGTCATAGGTGGCCTTCTGGATCACCTCGTCGTTCCAGTCATCCATGAGCAGGTAGGACTCCTGGCTCAGCTTTGGCGCGGCGGCGACGACGCCATGGCGTGTCCCTTCGTAGGAGTGATCGCCGTCGTAAAAGTAAACCTTGACGTTCTCGGGCACGAGGTCGCGCGCGAAGAGCTGCGTCGAGGGCATATGGTGGAAGGTGACGTCCGCGCTCTTGTTCTTGTAGCGCGCGAGGTTGCTGTAAAGGGCGCGCTTGACCATGAAGCCAAAGCCCGTCCACTTGCCGTAGATACGGAACTTGTCGCAGGCGATGCACTTCTTGCCCTGGTTCTCATAGGCAGCCGAGCAAAGCGTGAGCCCTTTCCATGTCCCGATTTCGAGGTAGTACTCATCGGGCGCGAGCGTCCCGACGAGGTCGTTGAGCAGGTTGCAAACCCGCGGGGTGGACATCCCTTCGACATCCACGAGGTGCTTGGCCGAGGTATAATCCTCGTTCTCCAGCAACAACTGTTCGATCGCGTTCATACGTAACTCCTTCCAATAAAAGGTGGCGCGCAGCACAAAAATACACAGGCATCCATCGCCCACGCCGCGCGCTGTTTATGTGGGCCTTTGCACCGAAATAAAGGTGCTCGGACCCATCGCCATTATAACTTTTTTTCCCACACCTGCCAGATGAAGCGACAAGGATGTCATGGCGTGCGCGAACACAAACGCCTATGCTGTGAAACATTCACGAATCAGCGCGGTTTCTCACAACACTTGTGCGGCGAGGAGAGAGGGCAGCGGGTGTCCTCTCGCCGCAGACAAAAGAGGAGAACTTCATGCACAAGGCAGGCAAGCTCGCGGCGCTCACGTTGGCGCTGATCATGTTGGTGATCCCGATCGGGATGGCGCAGAAGTGCGGGGGAAAAGAGGACGCGAAGCCCGAGAGCGAGCCCACCGCGACGAGCCCCATCGTGGAAGAGACCACGCCCGCCGCGGCGACTACCGCGCCCGAGTCACAGCCCGCCAAAGAGGATATGGGTGTCGCGGATGTCGAAGATGCAGGCGAAGACGCCGACGCTGGCGAGCCACCGGAGAAGGTCTTTATGCCTGCGACCAAGGCAGGCCCATTTATTCAGCTCGAGGATAAACCCTCGAAACAGGTCGATAAACTTAACAACCTGAACAAGAAGTGAGCGATGTTCACGGTCTTGCTCACAGCGTTGGCGAGCCTGCTCTGGCTGGCGATCATGTTCATCCCGCTCGAGCGCGCATTCCCCGCGCGTGAGGGGCAGCGCTTCTTACGCGCAGGCTTTCTCACAGACCTGGCGTTCTTCTTCGGGCAGCATCTGGCCTTTGGCGCGATCGCGGTGCACTTGCTCACGCTGGGAACCTCGCCATTCGATCTGACGCAGTTCGCGGGCGGAATCATCACCAGTTACAAGGCGCTCCCATTCTGGGTGCAGATCGTGTTCGCCATCATGTTGGGGGATTTCGCGGCGTATTGGGGGCACCGCTTGCAGCACCGGGTGGGGTTCTTGTGGCGCTTTCACTCCATTCACCACAGCAACACCGAGATCGACTGGCTCGCGGCACACCGCGAGCACCCGCTCGATGGCCTCTACACGCAGTTCTGGGTGAACCTGCCAGCGATCCTGCTCGGCTTCGATTTGCAGTCCGCGTTGGGGTTGGTGGCGTTTCGCTCGCTCTGGGCGATCTTTATTCACTCCAACGTCAAGTTACCGCTCGGGCCACTGCACTACATGGTCGGCTCGCCAGCCTTGCATCACTGGCACCACGCGCTCGATCGTGACACGGGCAACTACGCGAACCTCGCGCCCTGGCTCGACCTGCTATTTGGCACCTACCACTGCCCGGATCATGAACCCGAGGCACTCGGCGTGGGAGAGCCGATGCCCGAATCCTACCTGGGATTGCTCCTCCATCCCTTCCGACCACAGCGGCGAGAGGAGCAAGACGCCCTCCCCGCCTCGCCTCAGGATTCGTCTCCAGGATCTTGATCCTCGTCCTCGGGGTCCTGTTCGATCGGAGGGGGCGAGAGAGCGTCCTCATCAGGTTCATCCTCGCCAGCGATTTCTTGATCTGAAGATTGTGAAGGATCTTCGAGCAAGGGCTCGACCGGCGAGATGTCGTAGCGGTAGCGCACCTCCAGCTCGAGCAACGCGAGGTCGCGCCGAGCGCGTGTCAGGAAGCGCGTCGCGGCGGTGAAGAAGGTGTCGTACCAACCGACGATATCCTCCTGGAAGTGCTCGCGGATCTGAGGGAGCAGCTTGCGCAGGAGCGCCTTCCAGTGGTTGTGATCGCTGGACTGCTCGATCTCGGTGAGGATCGGATCTGCGGCGGCCTCGATCTGTCCTCTGGCGCGCGCGACGATCTGGCCATACACGCGCTCCTCGAGCAGCACCTTCAGCACACGCACTTCGTCTTGAAACCCTTGCAAACGCCGGTTCAAGCCGCGCGCATCTTGGACGCTGAGCTTGCTCAACACAGGCCCCATGCGCTCGGCCAGCTCGGCCTCGAGCGTGACGATGTCGTTGATGATGCGCTCGCGCGATCCTTCCAGGAGCGAGGTAAACCGTTGCTCGAGCAGCTCCTTCATAAAGGAGCGATCCTCATCGCTCAGGACCATGCGTTGAGACACCCAGGAGCTTCTTGGCTTGAGCGCCTCCTCGATCTCGCGCACCAGCGCGCGCAGCATAAAGCTGACCTGATCCTCGAGCTCCATAAGCTCTTGCTCGGCGACGCGCCCAGGTTGGTGGCTCCAACGATCATCGAGCCAACCTTTCGCGGCGCCGACCTCTTCGCCAAGCTCTCTGTAGCGCTCGATCAGCCCATGTTGGAAGGACGCGAGCGAGAGCACCAACCTCGCCAGATGACGGCGCCCTTCGATGGTCTTGATCCGCCCGGCGCGCGCGATGATTCGGTCGTTGAGGTGTTCTCTAAAGTTCGTGAACCCGGTCTCGTCGATAACCTCCTGGCTGCCCGCATCATCGCCTGATGGCGGGACGATCGAGCCATGCTCGAGCTGGTGCTTGTACGCCTGCAATGCGGTCACGGGATAACAACCGGCGATATGCTGGCCAGCGTTATCCTCGACATATTCGACAAGCTCCTCGACGGACTCCTGTCGCGCTTGATAAGGCCCCAGGCGGTCGATCTTGTTGATGACCACGAGCAAGCGCTCCTCGCCAGCGGGGATATCCTCGATGCGATCGAACTCCGACTGCGAGAGCACCTGGTTGGCGTCGAGCACCCACAGGATCGCCTCGGCCTGCTCGAGCGCGCGCGCGGCGACCTCCTCGTGCCGCTCTTCGAGCGCGTTAAACCCAGGCGTATCCCAGAAGTGCACCGCGCGAAGCTCCGGGTGCGGGTACCAGTACTCGAGGTGATCGATCTCGGAGGCGTTGTCCTTCATGAGGCGCTTTGCCTCGGCGAACGAGACCTCCACGGCGTCTTGCTCGCCGCGCCAGATCACGCGCGCGGCTTGCCTCGGTCCATACTGCAAGATCCCGGTGTGGGCGGTCGTCGGCAAGACGCCCATGGGGACGATCTCCTCGCCGATAAGCGCGTTGATGAGCGTGGATTTGCCCGCGTTGAACTCGCCAACGATCGCGATGGAGAGCGGCGCGTCGAGCGCGCGCGTGATCTTCTGCACGGGAGAGATGAACTCGACCAGGCGAGGATCACTGGCGATGTATTCTTGCATCGCGTGCAACAGCCGCTCGAGCTGCATCGGCTCGTCGAGCGCAGGTGGCAAATCCCACCTCGGCCGCAACCTGTCGAGCGCTTCTTGTAACAGCGCGTCGATGCGTTCGAGCGCTTCTGGCGAAGGCGCGCTCTCGCTTGCCTCGCGCAGCGCCACGACGGCCTCGGCGTAATCACCCGTGGCGAGCGCGACCTCGCCCAGGACCTCGAGCACCTCGGCGTTTGGCTCATCGCGGCGTGCAGGATCGTCGAGCCTGACCTTGGATGCTTCCTCGAGCACTTGCCTCGCGCCGGAGAGATCGCCCAACGCGAGGCGAGCTTTCCCCATGCCGAGGAGCGACGCTTCGATGTCGCGTTGAACGCTGGCGTCCATCGACTTGCGGAAGAAGTCGAGCGCGTCATGCGCGCGGTCGGTGGCCAACGCGATCCGCCCTGCGCCGCGCAAGGCATCACCATGAAGAGGATGCTGCATGAGCGCGGCGTCATACTCTTCGCGGGCGGTCTCGAGGTTGCCCTTTCCCTCGTGCACGAGACCTTGCAAGAGATGCAACTCGGCGCGAGGTTCACCGCGAGCGAACGCACCTGCCATGGCCAGGTGTGCGTTTGCGGCGTCGAAGTAACCGAGCTCGAGCGCCGCTCGGGCCGCGCCGGTGTGTGCGCTGAGCAGCTCATTTGGTTTTCCATCCGCGCGCGTGGCAGCCTGGAATGCCTCGAAGGCGCGCTCGCTCTGATTTTGGCGTGCACTGATTCTGGCGTCGATCAGGTGCGCGTGCGCGCCCTCGACATTTTGTCGCCCCACGTGATCGAAGGCAGCGCGCGCAGCAGCGATCTGCTCCCGGGCGAGCAATGCCTCGGCGAGCACGATGCTCGCCTCGGGTTGCGCATCTGCCAGACGGAGCGCCTTGCGGAGCTCTCGGATCGCCTTGTCCGCGCGGTTTTGAGCGAGGTTGACGCGACCGAGCGCGAAGTAGAGGTCAAACTCGAAGGAGGGGTGTGCTTCGAGCGAGAGGGCGCGTTGGAAGTGCTCCTGAGCCGAGCGCCACTCCTGGAGTTGCTCCATGGCGAGCCCCGCCCAGAGGTGATGCACGGCCTCCTCGCGAAGCTCGATCGCGCGCCTCAAGGCGCGCGCGGCCTCCTGGGGTGCGCCGCGATGAAAGTGGCACAGCCCTTTGAGGTAGTGCACCCTGGCGAGGTTTGGCTGCGCGCGCTCGACCCCATCGAGGATCTCGAGCGCGGCGACGTAGTCCTTCTCGTCGAAGTGCCGCGCGGCGCGCTGCAAGCGTTGGTGGATCGCGTCCGGGATCATGACCTCTTCGATAAAATCACCGAAGATGCCACCGACGCGTTCGGTCAAACGATCAAGGAGTCCCATCTCGTCGCTCCGTTCATCTCGAGGTTGGCGCAGGATCTGGCGCAGATCCTGCGCTCTGAGCAGGGTGGGGTCAACCACCCATCAAAACCCACCGTCGCTTTGGTCACGCTCAGGCGAGAGAAGCGCGCCGTTTTCGCGCCTCGCCGCACCGTTTCGACACAGATGTGATGGCCGAATTGGTTTGACGCTTATTTTTGATCGATTCACGAACAATTGAGACCTTGCGCGCGAATGGAATTCACCTACTATACATAGCGTGGGTGGTGAGGAACGATGACTCACTTGCTCGAAAGATTTTTCATGCCTCGAAGCAACAATCGAGCTCGAGGCGCCGAAAAACGAGTGGTGGGTGAATCAGTCACCCCCATCCAAAAACACTCAAAATCACACCGAATCGACGGTGTGTGATCAGGAGGATAATCATGGCAAGCATCAACAAAGCAATCGTCATCGGGAACCTCGGCGTGGACCCCGAGATCCGCTACACGCAATCGGGTTCGGCTGTCTGCAACCTGCGCGTGGCAACGCACGAGCGTTGGACAGGCAAGGATGGCGAGCCCGGTGAGCGCACCGAGTGGCACAACATCGTCGTCTTCGGCAAGCAAGCCGAGAACTGCGAGAAGTACCTCGAGAAAGGCCGTCAGGTTTACGTCGAGGGTCGCCTTCAAACGCGCAAGTGGGAAGATCGCGATGGCAATGATCGCTACACCACCGAGATCGTCGCCATGACCGTTCAGTTCCTGAGCGGCGGCGGTGGCGGTGGCGGAAACTACGACTCGAGCTACGATCAGAGCAGCGGCGGTGGAAACCGTGGCGGCGGTGGCGGTGGCGGCGGAAGCCGTGGCGGCAACAACGACTTCAACCAGTCGTTCGATGACGACGACATCCCGTTCTAAGCCACGCAAGGCCCTGTAAAACAAAAGAGCCGGACATCTTTTCGTGAAGGTGTCCGGCTCTTTTGTTTTCGCGAACATACCCTAGCGAGACGTCTCGACGGGCACATTTCCTGGCCACGACATCTCGAACACCATCTTCCAATCCCCACCCACCTGACGCCACAGAATCAATCGCTCACCGACCAACGGCACTGGCCCATCCGGCAATGGTAGCGTCACGTCAAAGGGAGCGCGCGCGTAGAGGTGCGTCTCACCAGCGTTGAAAACCATGACGGGTTCGCCAAAGCGCATGTCATCGATCGGCATCCTGGCTGTATCGTCGAGCATCGCGTTCATTGCCTCTGGCAAAACACGCTTGCCATTGGTCAACACCATGGAGGCGTCTTCTGTGTAGAGCGCCCCGAGCGCTTTCGCGTCATCTCCGTTGTATGCGCTGGCGACAACCTCGAGTTGCTTTGAAATCACCGCTTGCATCTCTCCGCCCGCGTCAGCGCTCGAAACCCAGGCTTCGCTCACAAGTGACGGTGCGCGACCTGGCCTCGTCGCCCAGACCGCAAAACGCGTCCCTTCGACAGCCTTTCCCGGTGTGAACTCGAAGGAGAACGACTCGATGGTATAGAGCACGTCCGCGACCTGTCTTAGCGAGAGCTCCGAGAACCTGAACCTGCCTGCGCCATCCGCGTGTGCTTTGGTGAGCATCCCTTTGATGCTCGCGCGACCGCGTAGCGCCATCCCATTGGTCAAAAACCAAACCGCGTCCTCCTCGTAGTGCTCCACTGCGCGCGCGAAGTCTCCTCGCTCGAACGCATCCACGAACGCATCATTTGCCGCGCGGATCTCTTCCAATGGTGTCGGAGCAGGTCGAGACTCTGGCGCCTCGGCGTTCACGATCGACATGCTGGCCTCCTCGCCGCTCTTCGATTCTTGCTTCCCGGTCGTGCACGCAGACAACGCCAGCGCGATAAACCCGATCAACAGGGTCGATGTCTTCATCTGGTTTCCTCGTTTCGCAGCATGGGCAAATTAGTCAACCAAGTTGACCGAACACCTGCCCTCGCGTAAAAAAACATCGAGGGCCAGGACCAACGGCCCCTCGAACACCTCGACGCCCAAAAAGTAAACGAGGTTGACCAAACAAGTCAACAAGGTTGACCAAAAATGTCCAAACAGAGTGAAGAAGAAGATCGTGACCTGCACGAGCGACGCAAACGCGTGATCGGACGCCTGTTCTTGCGCGCCTCACGCGCGTTTGAAGCGCGAGCCGTCGAACGCATTCACGCGCTCGGCTACGAGGACTATCGCCCGAGCGACAATCTCGTGTTGATTCACCTCGACACACGGGGCAACCGCGTCTCGGAGTTGGCTGATCGCGCTGGTGTCACGAAGCAAGCGATCAGCAAGATCGTACACGATCTGGAAAACCGAAACCTCGTCGCGAAAGAACCCGATCCAGACGACGGACGCGCTCAAATCGTCAAGCTCACGGACAGGGGACTCGAGATGATGATGGATGCCTTCGAAGAGGTCTTCGCGTTGGACGACGAGTTCGCCAGCATCCTCCCCGACGGAGACCTCGAGAAGATCCGCCAGGGGTTGCTCACGCTTCTCGAAAAACTCGACCCCGGCGGCTTTTGAGCTGCGATGGCCCTTCTCGCCTCACGTGCATGGCATCAGTTCAAACGAAAGCCCACCT
This sequence comes from Myxococcota bacterium, assembly GCA_036155555.1. Taxonomy (GTDB): domain Bacteria; phylum Myxococcota_A; class Bradymonadia; order Bradymonadales; family Bradymonadaceae; genus JAYZVO01. Next base: position 5,637 of record JAYZVO010000164.1, on the reverse strand, counting down.
GGAGGAGGATGCCCTGGAGGCGTGATTGCGAGATGTCGAGGTCACTGAGATCGACGACGTCGCGAAAATCATAGGACAGGTTTGCTTGCAGCGTCGGAGTGAAACGATACGTCGCGCCGACGCGCAGGTGGTAGTTCCACTGGCGGTTGATGTAGCCGAGCATGGGGTCGAAGTTGATCAAAAACTTCCGCCCCAGATGAACCTCGGTGTAGCTGCGCACGCCAGCGCCAAAGAGCGCCTCGACGTCATTGCCGTTCGAGATCAACAGGGATGGCTGCAAGCCAAAGAGCACGATCGGCGAGTGGATGTAACCGGTGGGGCCAACATCGATCTCGTTCAGGTAGGTTTGCCCATCGTTCAGGTGTGAGACTTGCCCCGAGATTCCGAAGTGGCTGTATCGCAGGCGCATGGTGCCTGTTCCGATCCCCGCGCCAGCGAAGAGGTAGCCTCCGCCAAAGTTTGCCTGCGCGTCGAACCAGTTCCAGGCGATCGCGTAGGGATCAGGTTCGCCCGCCTGAGCTCCTTCACCGCTCGCCTGCTCGCGAGGGATGCGGTTGTCGACAAAGACGGCCACCGCGCCAGCGCCGACCGAGGCGCCCTTGGCGACAACCCCTGCCTGTTTTCTACGGCGGCGTTTCTGACGCTCGGCGCAAAAGCCTGGAGCCTCCTGTTCGCATGTCGAGCGACACACCTCACGCCGATCATCGCACTGCTGCATGCAACGCGAGACGTAAGCATCCGCGCAGCTATCCTTGGTGACCTTCTCGCGGTCGGAGGACTTATGCTTCTGATCCTTGTACTCGCCGAGTCCTTGCGCGAACGACGCGCTCGAACCAAACGCCAGCAAACAAAACAACAACAAACTTCCCAGCACTCTCATCGATCTAACCTCTGGTTTATTCGCGCCTCGATCATCTCGGGGTAAGGGACGCGACAATCGCGAGATCCATTCAAAAGCACCTTGCCCACGCCACGATCTTGAGGCGAGGATCGACAAAGCGACCCCTCTCCTCGCCGCAGTGAACGAGGCACCATGCTCGCCAGATTTTGCGCTTACGGGTTCCTCAAAAATCAGCGTTACTTCGAGCCTTTCTTCATCCTCTTCCTGATGAGCAAGGGGCTGAGCTTCTTCGAGATCGGCTTGCTGGTAGCAGTGCGCGAGGTCTCGGCCAACGCGCTCGAGGTCCTCTCGGGAGCGCTCGCGGATGTGTGGGGCAGGCGACGCGCGATGGTGCTCTCGTTCGCGTCTTATATCCTCTCTTTCATCCTCTTTTACTTCGCCACAAACCTCTGGCTGCTCGCCGCCGCGATGGCGGTTTACGGGGTCGGCGAGGCGTTCCGCTCGGGGACGCACAAGACGATGATCCTGACCTGGCTAAGGCTCCAGGGGCGAGAGGAGGAGCGCACCGAGGTTTATGGCACGACGCGATCGTGGAGCAAGATCGGCTCGGCGCTCGGCGTGGTGCTCGGTTCGATCTGGGTGATCTGGACAAAGGACATGAGCGCGCTGTTTTTGTGGGCGCTGATCCCTTACACGCTCGACCTGATCAACATGGCGACCTATCCGCCCGAGCTCGATGGCACATCGAGCGAGGAAGCGAGCGTGAAGCGCGCCATCACGCACCTGAAAGAAGCGTTCAAGGAAGCGCTCACCCACCGCCCATTGAGAGGGCTGCTCGTCGAGTCGGGCGCATTCATGGGCACCTTCAAGGTCACCAGCGATTACTTGCAGCCGATCCTCCAGGCGATGGCGCTCACAGGGTTGCTCTCGACGAGCCTGGCGTTCATGCCCGAGAGCGAACAGCAACGCATCGCGCTGCATATCGGGCCAGTGTATGTGGTCCTGTTCTTGTGGAGCGCATACATGAGCCGCCGCGCCAAAACGCTGGTCAAGCACCTCGGAGAGGAAGAGCGCGCGGCGAGGAGCTTGTGGGTGCTCTTCGCGCTCGCCTACGGCGTGATGCTGGTCGGCGCGCTGGTTTCGGCGCAGTTCATCCTGGTCCTCGCCTTCTTGCTACTCTACGCGCTGGAGGCCGCGTGGCGCCCTATCCTGCTGGCGCGCTTTGACATGGCGAGTGAGGAGAAGCGCGGCGCGACGCTGCTCTCGATCGAGAGCCAGGTGCGAAGCCTCGTCGCGATGGTGTTGGCGCCAGGGCTCGGGTGGATCGTCGATATGGCGACAGGCCAGGAGGAAGTCCTGGCGAGTTGGCCTGTGGCGACGTGGGGGCTGATTGTCGGCGTGATTGCCATTATTTTGTCGGTGGCGCGCTCGAGACGCGCTCCAGAAACGCCCGAACAGCCCTCCTGAGCGCACGCATCGTCGCGGGGAACCCTGGCAACTTCGTCTCGACGACGAGCTCTCCCCAACCTCTCTGCTCGAGGATGCGGCCACGAATCAATTGCTGCTCGCGCGAGGACAGCGACGAGAGCACGTGTTCATGACGCGAGACATATACCTTCAGCGCGAGCGCCGACGCGATATGTGTTCTCGGTCCGTAAGCATACGCGTGAACGATCTCCTGCAAACGCGCCTCGGCCATGGGCTTCGACGTCTCCATGCCATCCAAACATGCGCGCTCGAGCTCGGGATCGAGCAACAACTCATCGCTCGCCACGAGCAGCTCGAGTTGCAATGGGAGCTCTCTGGCAAGTTCCTCGCGCGACCTCGCGACCAAAGCCCTGGCAGCATCCGAGACAGGATAAATCATCGTGGCCGAAGGTTCGCCAGTGCGACTGCCACGCGAGGCGCTCACGCGCACGAGCTCGTAGCCAAGGCTTCTGCGAAAGGCCAACAACTCCGGCGTCGCGCCAAAGACCGTCCCGAAGAGGTCCGGGCTGTAGTGGCGATGCACATGCTCGACGAGCAAGCTGGCGAGCCCCAGGCGCCGCGAATCAGGATGCGTGGCGATGCGAACACTGCGACACATGCGAAGCATCCCCGCCTCTTTATGGCTCAAGTGAGAGACGAGCGTCTCGGGCAACGCGTGACCTCGCAGCCGCCGCTTGCCAGAATAGAGCTCCTCGCAAAGTTGCTGTGATAACCCTCCCTCCAACGCGACGAGCGTCACGGCCAACACATGCCCCGACCGATCCTCCACCGCGTGCAGCTCGAGGTTTGGGGCATCCAGAATCCTGCGAAGGTCCGCAGGCGTCGTGCGGTAATGCGCGTGCACCAGAAGCCCGAACACTTGCCGTAACAAGCGCTCGTCTGCCACCAATCGATCGCGGTCGATCTGATGAACCGTCAATGCGGCGAGAGAGACCTCCTCGGGTTGTATCCTCGCCGGGGCAGCGTCGAGGAGGAGCGCGTCGAAGATGATGCGCTCGAGCGCATCATCCACGCTCCAACGAATCGGCTGCGTCAGCTCGAGTTGACGCAGCGAGCCTGGCAGTTCTTCCAACCACGCGACAAAGCGCAACGCGAAGCCGCGCCCGGTCCCCTCGTAACCATGCGTGGTCGTGGCAAACGCGAACCTGGAGTTTGTGTGGTGCTGAACCACACGTTGGAGAAATGGGACGGGCATCTGCGCCGCTTCGTCGATGAGGATCACGTCGAAGCGTTCGTCTGAAATCACGAGCTCTGTGATCGGGACAAAGCGCACAGCCCCCTCGTGAAGCACGTCTGGTTGCCCTGTCGCGAACCGAAACAACTCCTGCACCGCGTCCTCGCTCCCCGCGCAAACAGCGACCCTTGCCTCCCGGTTTTGTTCGAGCACCTGCGCCACCGCCAGACCGAGCGCGCTGGACTTTCCTCGACCTCGATCTGCGATCAGGGTCAGAAACGCATCCTCGCCACCAGCCATAAACGAGACCAACGCCTCGACCACGCGGCGCTGATCCTCACTCCCGCGAACCTCCCAACGCTGCGGCGAGAGCGGCTCCGAGGGCAGCGCGCTCGCCGCGCGCTCGAGGCGCGCGATGAGCCTGGAGGTAAAGCGGCTGCCGACATCCTCGGGCGAAAACGGGAACGCCGCGAGTCGGTGAGCGTCCTCGTCAGGGAGCGTGGGGGGTTCGGGGAGCAGGACAATCAACGCGCCTCCTCCCCAGATAAAACCGTGGCACTGCCCGAGCGTGTTCGGGTCGAGTGATTCTCGCGCGTCGTACACGACGAGCTGAAAGGCGCGACCGAGCAAGCCCGAGACCTCCCTCGGCTCGACACATGTCGCCATCGCCGTCGCATCCGAACCTGCGTCAGCTCCCACCCAGAGCAACTCGTCCGGCTCGTGCAGTGCGGCGAGAGCGCGGGCAGATGCGTCGGCTCTCGCCGCAGTGGAGTCAAAGATCACGAAGAGGTTTCGCTGTGGTGATGCGCGCGTGGTCGGGGGAGGTTGGATGGTTGCCTCTTTTGATTTCAGAGCTCGAAGCGGGTGAGGATGTCGGTCACGACGTTCAAATCATCCTCGTACTCGATGCGCTCGATCCAATCGCCGGGCCAGATGCCAATCCCATGGTATGCGCCAGCAAACGCGCCCGTGAGGCACGCGATGGAGTCGGAGTCGCCGCAGGTGACGGCGGCGCGCTGGAGCGCTGCTTGCGGATCTTGCCAGAACAGAAGAAAGGCGTGCAACCCTGTGGCGAGCGCCTCCTCTGCGACCCAGCCCTCGCCGGTGGCGAGGCAAGGGTCCTCCTCGTAGCGCGGGGTCGCCACCGCCAACTCGAGCTTCTCGAGCGCATCCAACGTCTCGTTCCAACCTCGTCGTATGAAGTCCTCGGGGCCTGGCTCGTGGGTGTACTCCCACAGATCCTCGAGCCACTCCTCGTGGTAAACCTCGCGCTGGCTCTGAGCGTAATCGAGCAAGTACTCGACGAGCTCGTCCGGTTCTCCACCACGCGCCAGAAAACGAATCGCCATCGCCGTCGCATCCGCCGACGCGAGCCCCGTGGGGTGACCATGCGTCATCGCGGCTTGCAACTGCGCCATACCCGCGATGTCCTTATCCTCGACCTCATCCGGGAGCAACCCGATCGGTTGCACGCGCATGTTGGCGCCGCATCCCTTGGAGCCAAGGATGCTCGCGGCTTGCCAGGGAGAGGTCATGTCCTCGAGCCCCTCGCAGCCGCGAAGGCAGGTTCCTCCGGGCGCGCGGTTGTTGTCGGGGTCGTGATACCAGGCAATAAATGTGCGGCGGAGCGCGTCCGCAAGGAACGTCTCCTCGCCGCGCGAGAAGAGCCCGAGCGCCTTGCCCACCGCGATCATCATCTGCGTATCATCGGTCACCCTGGCAGGGTTCCCCATCGGTTGGGTGGGGCCTTCGGGAGGATACTTTGCCTTGATCGCCGCCGCGCTGCGGATGAACTCGGTGCCTGCCCCCATCGCGTCACCAAAGGCCGCGCCAAACAGCGCGCCGCGGATGTACTCTTCTTCCATCAAGTCCTCCTCTCGGGTTGTTCTCATACCCAATGCGTATAAATCGCTCTATTCAGCTCGATTTATCCGAGTTTGGTATTGTCGGGAGTATAGCAACAGGGGGGCGTGTGGTTTCATGCCCTTTCTCTCGCGGTGCTTTTTCTGGAAGAGGCGCGATCGCTGGCGGTCGCGGGCCCCCGGCCCCAAAATTTTAAAATTATGAAGAAAAAAATACCCCAGCAATTATTTCATTCAGGTGGGGTGTGGTTGGCGGGGGGGGAAAATTTTTG
>JAYZVO010000163.1:0-41618 GCA_036155555.1 Myxococcota bacterium | reverse complement strand
CGCGGAGGGCGTGCCGCAAAATGTCACCGGTGACATTTTGCGGCACGCCCTCCGCGTTTTCGTCGATAAAGCCTATGAAAGATCTTTGTTCAGGCTCACTGCCCTTCGTTCAGGATGTAGGGGTCTTGCAAATCACTGGTGATGATCACGCGCGTGTCTGGCGCGCCTTTGCCGTCGAGGTCCTGGCGAAACTCGATGGCGTACCACGCCGAGTCCGTGTCGACGTCAAAGCCGTTGCACGCGCCGCAAGCCTGGCCAGCTGCGCCTGCATAGGAAAAGCCCTCCACGTCTGGTGGGAGATCCTTGTTGAACTGGAGTATCCTCGCCCATCGGTAGGCTTCGTTGCCCTGGACCTTGCGATCCTGCGTGTGGTTGATCGGTCCTGCCTGGATCGCGTCGATGGGGTAGTAGGTGCCGTGACGCGAGAACATATCGCGCTGACCTCGCGCGGCGTCCATGGTGAACTCCTTGAGGCGCGTGATCTTGGCGGTCTTGATCTGGCGCATGAACGCGACGCCGCCAATGGCTGCCAGAATGCCAACAATGGCGACCACGATCATCAACTCGACCAGGGTCATCCCTCGTCGGTTCCTCAAATAACGCATTGCCTTCACGCTCATTCTCTATCTCCTTGGTGGGCTCGCGGTGGTAGCGGTGCCATGAACTCTTATCTCTCTATTCTAGGACCTTCCCTACCCATAGGCCAGAGTCGTCCGTACGAATCTTACATGCAGGATTCGTGCGCCTTGCTCAAAGTTTATCGGGAGTGAGAGAGGATTTAGTCGTCCGGGTTGATTCCGTACTTGTCCAATCGGTAGCGCATCGAGCGGAACGAGATGCCGAGCAACTCGGCAGCTTCCTTGCGCACACCATTGGTGCGCTCGAGCGCTTTCTCGATCAGTGTGATCTCGAGCTTGGCGACCATGGACTCGAGGTCGATCCCTTCCTCCGGGATCTCGATCTCTTCGGTGGCGCGCGTGAAGGGCTCGTCCTGGAGCTGGAAGGGGAGCACATCGGTGCTGATGAGATCCCTGGTCTCGAGCGTGACGGCGCGCTCGATGATGTTCTGCAATTCGCGCACGTTCCCGGGATAAGAATAATTGAGCAGGATCTTCATCGCCTCGGCGTCGATCCCGCGCACTGGCGAGTTCAGCGAGCCAGAGTACTTCTTGACGTAGTGCTCGAGCAGCAACTTGACGTCCCCATCGCGCTCGCGCAACGCGGGCAGCTCGATCGGGATGATGTTGAGGCGGTAGAAGAGATCCTCGCGAAAGCGCCCCTCCGAGATCTCCTCGCGCAGATCTCGGTTGGTCGCCGCGATGATGCGGCAGTCCACCGGGATCTCTCTGGCGCTGCCGACCGGCTTGACCTTCTTCTCCTGCAAGACGCGCAGGAAGTTGACCTGCGTCGAGAGCGGCAGCTCGCCGACCTCGTCGAGGAAGATCGTTCCACCAGACGCCGCCGCGAACATCCCTTGCTTGTCCGCCACCGCGCCTGTGAAGGCCCCCTTCTTGTGACCGAACAATTCGCTCTCGATCAGGTTCTCGGGGATGGCGCCACAGTTGATCGGTATAAATGGGCCGCTCGAGACATCGCTCTTTTCGTGCACGGCCTGCGCGACGAGCTCCTTTCCGGTGCCTGATTCACCTGTGATCAGGATCGTCGATGGCGTCGGCGCGACGCGCTCGATCATCTGGAAGACGCGGCGCATCGCCTCGGACTTGCCGATGATTTTGCCCAGGCTGTGTTTCCCCTCGAGCGCTTCGCGCAAATAGAAGTTCTCGCGAAGCAGCGAGAACTTCTCGAGCGCGCGGCGCACCACGGAGACTGCCTGATCTCGCTTGAACGGCTTGATCATATAGTCGTAGGCGCCTTCGCGCAGCGCCTCGAGCGCCGTCTCGGCGCTCGCGAACGCCGTCATCAGAATCACCTGACAGGCGGGGTCGTGGCGCTTGACCGCGCGCAATACATCAAGGCCGCTCACGCCGGGCATCTTCAAGTCTGTCAGCACGATGCTGTAGCGCTCTCCTGCCTCGAGGTTCGCGATCGCGTCCTCTCCGCGAGGGACGATCTCGGCGTCGCATCCTTCCGTCTTGAGCATGATGCGGAGCATCTCGCGCATGCTTGGCTCATCATCCACGATCAGGACGCGGGGGCGTTCATCTTGTTCTGATTCCTGCTCTTTCACGGCGCGGCGCTTCCTTCGTCGGCGAGGAGGGCAACGGAAGACTTAAAGGGTAGCTCGATGACAAATCGGGCGCCTTTGAGGCGTTGCGGAGGTGTGATGGAGATGTATCCGCCATGATCTTCGATCAAACGAAAGATCGTTGCAAGCCCAAGACCTGTTCCCTTCTCCTTTGTCGTGAAGAAAGGTTCGAAGAGGCGATCGGCGATCTCGGGCGAAATCCCTGGCCCATTGTCCTCCACGATGATGACGAGCGCGTCTGTGTTTTTCTCTCCTCGCGCCAATATGACGTCGATGCGAGGAAGCGATGGATCGATATCATCGACCTCGCTCGGGGACAGGATCGGCGTGCTCATGGGGAGCTGGAGAGGGATGTTCGGGAGGCGATCGCTCGACTCGGTGCTCGCGTGGCGCTCGACCATGGCATCGGCGGCGTTGTTGAGGAGGTTCCAGATCACCTGTGACATCGCCTCGCGATCCAGGAGAATCTCGACCCCTTCGAGCGCGTCATCGACATCCAGGGCGACGAGGATGTCCATGTGGCTGTGACGAAACAGCTGCAAGCTCTCGCTCACCAGCTCGACGATGTCGATCGGCGTCGGGTCGAGCTGTCTCGGTCGGCTGTACTCCAGAAATTGCGAGATCAAGTCGTTGAGTCGCTCGACCTCGCGCAGGATGATCCCCATCAACGCGCCCTCATCCTCTGACAGCGTCGCCAGCGCCTGTAGCATCTCCACCGAACCGCTGATGCTCGCCAGTGGGTTGCGGATCTCGTGCGCGATCGCTGCCGAAAGGTGCCCGATCGCGGCCATGCGCTCGCTCAATTTTGCTTGCTCTTCGAGCGCTTTGATCTGGCTCAGGTCCTGGAAGATGATGATTTGCCCCGTCAGGCTGCCCGCGGCATTGCGCAGCGCGGATACGGAGAAGCCGAGATAAAGCAGCTCGCCATCCGGGTGCGTGTAGGTGCCCTCGAGCCGGGGCGCGAAGTTTGGCAGGTCCTCTCCCTGGACCTTGCTCGCGAGGTTTGGAAACAGCATCTCGAGTGGAGCTCCAAACACATCATCCGAGTTTCTCCCTGTGATCTGTTCTGCCGCCGCGTTGAAGAAGATGATGTTCATCTTCAGGTCGAGCGTCATCAACCCCGAGTTCAAGCTCGCGAGGATGTTTTCGTTCAACGCGCGAAGCTCGCGCAGGTCTCCCTGGCGGCGCTCGATCTCGGTCTTTGCCTCGCCCAGTTGTTTTGCTAGCTGGCCCGAGCTCCAGGCGAGCAAGAAGGCGAACGTGATGTTGACCATCGCCTCGGTGACAATGGTGCGCGCGTTGTTGATCAGGACATCCGTGACAGGAGCGTTTGGCCCGGGAAGTAATCCCAGTGAGACGAGCGCGAGGTAGAAGAGGAAGCTCGATACAACGCCAGCGACGCCAATCGCCCAGCGCTGACTGATCAAAAACGCGCCCGCGATGATCGGCAAATAGAGCGTGAACAAAAACACGCTCGTGCGCAGCCCACCCGTGGTCATGACGAGCGTTCCGCTGAGCAGAAGATCGAGCACCAACTGCACATGGGGCAGGTAGGTCAGGTCCTTGACGCGCTGAATGACCACTGCGTAGACGATCGTCAGCGCGTAGGTCGAAATGATGAGCCCGAGGTGGAGGGAGTTTCGCGGGTTCGAGAGGTCAGAGACCACCTGCGCGTTCGTAAAGATCGCGCCGCCCAAAAAGAGGGTGACGAGCGCGATGCGGAACAGCATCAGGTTCTTGAGACGCTGCGACTGTTGTTCCGAGAGTGGGAGGGCTTTATCTGGCATCAGTCCGTCAGTCAGTCAGTTGAGAGAGCGAGCAGGGGGCAAAGAAAAAACCTCACCGCTCGTTGTTGAACAAGGGGTGAGGTTCGATGCGTTCGGTGCATGCGCGTCATGCCTTACTTGGCCTTGATGCTGCCTGCCAGGGTGAAGATCGGGAGGTACATGGCGATCAGCAAGCCACCGATGACGCCACCGAGACCGACCATCATGATCGGCTCGAGCAGCGAGGTGAGGTTGTCGACCGCGGTGTCGACCTCGTCTTCGTAGAAGTCGGCGATCTTGTTGAGCATGGTATCGAGCGCACCGGTGGATTCACCCACGCCGATCATCTGCACGACCATGTTCGGGAAGATGCCCGTCTCCATAAGGGGGTCGACCATGTTTTGACCTTCCGAGATCTTCTCCCGGACGTACATGATGGCGCCTTCGATGGTGTAGTTGCCTGCGGTGCGCGAGACGATCTCGAGCGAGTCGATGATCGGAACGCCCGAGGAGACCATGGTGCCCAGCGTACGCGTGAAGCGCGCGACGCTGGCCTTACGAATAAGGGGGCCAAAGAGCGGCATCTTGAGCACGGCGGCGTCGATGATGCGGCGCGTGGGCTCGTAGGTCATCACGAACGAGATGGTCGCGAAGGCGGCGACGAGGCCACCGATGATGAACAGGAAGTTTGTCTGCACGAAGTCCGAGATCCCCATCACGAAGAGGGTGGGGCCAGGGAGTTCGGAGCCACCAGCCATCGAATCGAACATCTTGGCGAAGGTCGGGATAACCTTGTAGAGCAAGATAAGGACGACGAAGACGGCGATGACGGAGACGATGGTCGGGTAGGTGAACGCGCCGCGCACCTTTCGAGAAAGCGCGGCGGCTTTCTCGAGCTGTGATGCCAGGCGGTTCATGACGGTATCCAAAATACCGGCGACTTCGCCCGCGGCGACGAGGCTGACGTACAGGTGGTTGAACGCGCCAGGGTGTTTGGCCATCGAGTCCGCGAGCGTCGCGCCTGACTCGATATCCTTTCGCACCGCGAAGATGATCGCTTTGAAGGTCTTGTGAGGCTCGGCGTTCCCCAGAAGTTCGAGGCATTGCACGAGCGGAAGACCGGCGTCGATCATGGTGGCGAACTGGCGCGTGAAGATCACGAGGTTCTTGCTTGGCACGCCGCCAATGCCAGGGATCTTGATCTTGAGCCCGGCGCTATCTCCCTTCTTCTTGATCTTTGAAGGGGAGATGTTGAGCGACTTGAGACGTTGCGTGACCTCATCGGTGTTGGTCGCGTTCATCTCGCCGCTTTTGGCTTCACCCGAAGTTGTTGTTCCTTCCCAAACAAAGACAGGCATGACGCCTTACCTCCTCTTGAACTCCCTGAGATGACGCGGTCATGGATTGACACAATACGTCTTTCTCAGTCTGAACCAGTTTATAGGAGGTGGCCAGTATTTTTTTGCTGGCCACCTCGCCAGAGGGTCGCTCCCTCCCGACGGTTACGTGTAGCGGATCTTCTGGCTACGTCCCCCGAGGTTGGAGGACTGGCGCCCGGCGGGTGCGCCGCCTTGCTCGATCATCGTGCGCAACTCCTCGCGATCCGAGGAGCGGTTGAGCGCGTCCTCGAGCGTGATGTCGCCGCGGCGATAGAGCGTGAAGAGCGACTGGTTCATCGTCTGCATCGAGCTCTGCGCCTGACCGACCTGCATCTGCGAGTAGATCTGGTGGAGCTTGTCCTCGCGGATCAGGTTGCGGATGGCGGGGTTTGGAACCATCAGCTCGCAGGCGAGCACCCGGCCTCGCCCGGAGGCGTGCGGGATGAGCTGCTGTGAGATGACCCCCTCGAGCACGAACGAGAGCTGCGCGCGCACCTGCGCCTGCTGGTGAGGAGGGAAGACGTCGATGATACGGTTGATCGACTGGATGGCGCTGTTGGTGTGCAGCGTCGCCAGCGCCAGGTGGCCCGTCTCCGAGATGGTCAACGCCGCCTCGATCGTCTCCAGGTCACGAAGCTCGCCGATGAGCACCGCGTCAGGGTCCTGACGCAGGACGTAACGGAGCGCGACCTTGAATCCCTCAGTGTCCGCGCCCACCTCGCGCTGGTTCACCACGCAGTTCTTGTGCGGGTGGAGGTACTCGATCGGGTCCTCGATGGTCAGGATGTGGTGGCGCTTCTCGCGGTTGATCTTGTCGATGATCGCGGCGAGCGTGGTGGACTTGCCCGAGCCTGTGGCGCCTGTGACGAGGATCAGGCCGCGAGGCTTGTCCGAGAAGCCCGAGACGGCGGGGGGGAGCCCCAGCTTCTCGAAGCTCAAGATCTCGAATGGGATCGTACGGAAGACGCCTGCCACCGCGCCGCGCTGCACGAACACGTTGCCGCGAAAGCGGCTCAAGCCCTTGACGCCAAAGGAGAGGTCGAGCTCGTTGTTCGTCTCGAACTTCTGCTTCTGCGAGTCGGTCAACACGCTGTAGCAGAGCTGGCGCGTGTCGGTGCCGTTTAGAGGCGCGGTCTTGAGCGGCACGAGCGAGCCGTCGATGCGCAGCTGGGGAGGCGTGCCCACGGTGATGTGGAGGTCGCTCGCTCCCTTCTCGACCATGATCTTGAGGAGTTGGTGCAGGTTTGCCATGACGCTCTCTCCTGGTCCTTGGCAGGTGGTGTGCCAAGGCATCCCCTGGCGCGTGTGCTATGGCGCGCGTGGCGCCAAAAACAACCGATGGCAAAGTCTTGCAAGGCTTTGCCATCGGTTATCTTCGTTCTCTTAGTGGTGGTCGGGCGCGGTGTTGCGCACGACCTCTTCGGGGGAAGTCACCCCCTCGAGCATCTTCAGGACCGCGGCGCGTCGCAGGGTGTTCATCCCCAGGCGGATCGCCTCGGCCTTTAGCTCGGCGGTGGAGTAGCCCTGGAGGACGCACTCCTTGATCTCCTCGCTCATGTAGAGCACCTCGTAGAAGGCGACGCGCCCCTTGTGCCCGGAGCCGCCGCAGATATCACAGCCTGCGCCCTTGTAAATCACCGTGTCGAGTTGATCTTCTGGCACCTCGAGCTCGATCATGCGCTCGCGCGTCATCTCCGTGTAGGGGACCTTGCAGTTCGAGCACACTTTGCGGCCAAGGCGCTGCGCCACGACCACGTTGAGTGATGCGCACACGAGGAAGGGCTCGACGCCCATGTTGAGCAGGCGGCTGACCGTGCTCGGCGCGTCGTTGGTGTGCAGCGTCGAGAGCACCATGTGGCCCGTCAACGCGGCCTTGATCGCGATCTCTGCGGTCTCGAAGTCACGAATCTCACCGACCATGATGATGTCGGGGTCCTGACGCAGGAAGGAGCGCAGCGCCGCGGCGAAGTTGAGCCCGATCGACTCGTGCATCTGGCACTGGTTGATCCCTGCCAGGTTGAACTCGACGGGGTCCTCGGCGGTCGAGATGTTGGTCTCGACCTTGTTGAGCTCCGAGAGCGCCGAGTAGAGCGTCGTCGTCTTGCCAGAACCCGTCGGCCCCGTCACCAGACACATCCCAAAGGGACGGTGGATGCACTCTTTAAAGACCGCCAGTGGTTTGGGATCAAAGCCGAGCTTGGTCATGTCGAGCTGGAGGTTCGACTTGTCCAACAAGCGCATGACGATTTTCTCGCCAAAGAGCGTGGGCAACACGCTGACGCGGAAGTCCATCTCCTTGCCGCGACCCATCTTGAGCTTGATACGACCATCCTGCGGCAAGCGGCGCTCGGCGATGTCGAGGTTGCTCATGATCTTGATACGCGAGCTGATGGCGGCCTTGAGCTTCGAGGGAGGACGCATCACCTCCTGGAGCACGCCGTCGACGCGGAAGCGGACGCGGAACTCTTTCTCGTAAGGCTCGATGTGAATATCAGACGTGCCGCGCTTGATCGCGTCGAGCAAGATCGCGTTCACCAGACGAATCACCGGCGCGTCTTCGCTCTGCGCCATGATGTCGCCGATGTCGTCCTCGTCATGCGAGGCGTAGTCCACGTCGTCGAGATCAAAGTCGTCGAGGATGTCATCGTAGGCGATCTCAGGGCCGCCGCCAGGACCAGCCGCGCCCCCGTAATACTTCGAGATCGCGCTGGCGATGGCCGACTCGCTCGCGACCACGACCTCGATCTGGTAGCCCGTCATGAACTTCAGGTCGTCGATGGCGTAGATGTTGGACGGGTCCGCCATCGCCACCACGAGCGTCGAGCCCGAGCGGTTGATCGGCACGCAGAGGTGACGCTCTGCTTGCTGCTTCGGGATCAGCTTGAGCACTTCATCGGGGACCTGGAACTGCTCCAGATCGATCGAGGGCACGCCGTGCATCTTGCTCAGGAAGGAGGTCATGTCTGACTCCTTGATGAGGCCCTGCCGCACCAGTTCGTGACCGAGGCTGCTTCTATTGCGGCTCGTTGCTTGACGCACTTGTTGCAACTGAGCGGGCGAGATCATCTTCTCGCGGACGAGCAACTCACCAAGTCGATCGTTTGCCATGGGCGTCTCTTCTCACTGTTTCTGTGGGGGGGTGCTTCACGCCCTGATCGACCTCGCGCGGCGATCGAAAGGATTAAGCCACAACGGCTCCCTCGCTTATCGACGTGAGAACTTCGTAAAACCATCGCACTGGTTTTGGTTGATGACACTATAAATCACCTCGTGGGTTAACTTATCAACTGGACACGAGGGCTGTCAATTTCGCGCTTCCTTCCCATGCGCTCTGGTGATACCTCCTCCCCTCCGGGCGATGCCGCCGCGCATCTCCTTGATAATTACCGCATCCCTACTCCTGTCCGCGGCCCTTTTACCCCATAAACTCCCAGCATTCGCCCATGTCTACCGCTTCGAAGAAGGCCCCCTTGCTTCACGCGCGGGGCGTCACAAAGCGCTACAAATCACTCACCGCCGTCGATCACGTCGACCTCGACATCGAAACCGGCGAGATCTTCGCGCTGCTCGGGCCAAACGGCGCGGGGAAGACCACGTTTATTGGCTGCGTGGCGGGACTCGTCGCTGGCTTTGGCGGATCGATCTCGATCGCTGGCTTCGACGTCGTGCGCGATTACCAGGTCACCAGGCGCCTGATCGGGCTCGTCCCACAGGAGCTCAACCAGGACGTCTTCTTTAACGTGCGCGATGTCGTCGCCATCCAGGGCGGCTACTTTGGCGTGCGGCCCGATGACCCGCGCATCGACGCGCTGCTCGAGAGCTTCTCGCTCGGTGACAAGCGCGACGCAAACACGCGCTGGCTCTCCGGTGGGATGAAGCGCAGGTTGATGATCTGCAAGGCGCTCGTGCACGATCCCGTGCTCCTCTTCCTCGATGAACCCACCGCGGGCGTCGACGTCGAATTGCGCGAGGAGCTCTGGGAGTACGTCCTGAACCTTCGCGCCAGAGGCACCACCATCGTCCTCACCACGCACTACCTGGAGGAGGCCGAGCGGCTCGCCGATCGCATCGGCATCCTGCACAAGGGACGCCTTCGTCGCGTGGACTCCAGGGCGGACTTGCTCGAGTCCTTCGGGCGTTCCGTGATCGAGGTCGCGCTCAGCTCCCCGATGACGACGCCCACCCGAGAGAAGCTTCGCGCGCTCCCCGGCGTCCTCGACGCCACCGATCTGTCCGTCACCATCGACGCGCTCGTCGGGGATGCCAACGCCATCCTCGAGGTGATCATCGCCAGCAGCGCCAGGATCGACACGGTGCGCACGCACCGATCCTCGCTCGAGGAGATCTTTCGCGACATCATCACCCAGGAAGACGCCATGGACGCCTCACACAAGGAAGCGGACGCGGAAGGGGAGGGGAGAGCATGACCCAAGAGATCGACGCGGCCACGCGCGCGGCCATCGAGAAGGCCGCGCAGAGGAGAATCCAGGCGATCGTCGAGGAGGCTGGCAACCCCAATCACTTTGGCGCATGGACCCTGTTCAAGCGCGAGTTCCTCCGCTTCTGGAGGATGTCGCGCCAGACCATTTTGAGCCCCGTGATCACCACGTTGCTCTACTTCCTCGTGTTCGGTTATTCGCTCGGTGGGAGGTTGCGCGATATCGATGGGGTCCCCTACATCGACTTCCTGGTGCCAGGGTTGGTCATGCTGGGCGTCATCTCCAACGCCTTTATGAACTCCTCCTTCTCCCTCTTCATCTCCAAGATCCACGGCGTCCTCGTCGATCTCCTCGTCTCGCCGCTCTCCTACTTCCAGATCATGTTCGGTTACGTGGCGTCCTCGATCCTTCGCGCGATGATTATTGGCGGCGCGATCTGGGGCGTGGCCGCGCTCATGGGCGCGAGCGCGTGGTTTAACATCCCGCTCAGCCTGCTCATGCTCGTGCTCACCGCGCTCGTCTTTGCCTTGCTCGGGCTGATCGTCGCCATCCTTGCCGAGGACTTCGATCACATCAACCTCGTGCCAAGCTTCCTCATCACGCCGCTGACCTTCCTCGGCGGCGTCTTCTACTCGATCAAGATGCTGCCCTCTCCCTGGGACACTGTCTCGCGCTTTAACCCGATCCTCTACATGGTCAACGGCCTGCGCTACGCGATGACAGGGCACTCCGATGTCCCCTACTGGCAAGGGCTCGTGTGCCTGGTTGCCCTGAGCTTTATCCTCGGCGCGATCGTCCTCTGGTTGCTGCGCACAGGTTACAAACTGCGCGACTGAGAAGGTTCGCGTTCGCAACCCGCGGTGGCCAGAACCATGGGGGGGCGTTTTTTTGATACCCGGATCGCTCCCCCGCGACGTGTGCCAAAAAAACGCCCCCCCATGGTTCTGGGCGAGACGCTGGCGTTGACGGGAGGGGCGCGGGGCAAAATGTCAAAATTCACCTTTATTTAGTAGGGATTTGGGGGTATACGGCCACACGAGGTGGGATGCTGTGATCAACAGTGCGTGCATTTCCTCCATTGTCCTACATGTCGCACATCGCGACACCATCTGTAGGTGTGGGGGCACGAATCACAAGATGTGGTGTTTGTGTGCGCGTTGTTTGCGTTCACACCGCAGGAGGATGTTCGCAAGGAGGCAAGCGATGGCGATTCTGGGTGCAGATAGCACGGAGATGATTTTAACGGCGTTGATCGTCCACGAAGAGGAGGATTACTACCTCGTCGAGGCGACCAGCCCGATGGCGCTCGAGCGCTTGAAATCTGACGGTGAGTACTTGCTCTCCTGGCTCTTCGATGTCTCCGAGGCGGCGCATTCGGAAGCGAGCGTGACGACGGTGATGGACGCGGGTGACCTGGACGCGCTGTTTGCCAGCGAGCTCAAGCCGAGCACCAACCCGAGAAACCGGGCATCGACGCGAGCGACCTCGCATGGAAACCCCTGGCGCATGCGCCCCAACACGAACACCTGGCACCCCGAGACCACCGTTCGCCAGACCGACGAGTTTAACTCCGAGGACACCGACGCGTTGAGAGAGCGCTTGCGCGCAGATCGCAAGCGGGTCTTGAACGATTCGAAGTGAGCGAATGATTTGGGCTTTATGCCTGGTCGAAAGCAAAGTAAAGAGAGCTCGCGCGTGAACTCGCGCGCTCGAACAGTGAAAAGAAGACGTCGCGGCGAGGCCAGAGAAGGTCTTGAAAGATGCCGCCATCATCCTGTGGTGGGGTTACGCGAAGCGACACCTCGACACAATGAACAAGGATCGCGCGCCTACCTGACCGCCAACACATTCGTGGCGCGGCAGCGACGAGGCGCGACATACAGGAGTCCCTCATGGGCAAGAAACCTACCTTCAAGCAGCAACGCAACTCGCGCCGTAAACAGAGCGGTGGCCGCGCCAATCACCACAAAGAAGACGGGATGAGGTTGCAGAAGTACCTCTCCAAGGCGGGCGTTTGCAGCCGCCGCGCTGGCGAGGAGCTGATGCTCGATGGCCGCGTCTCGGTCAACGGCGACGTCGTCTTCGAGCTCGGCACGCGCATCGACCCCGATCGCGACCGCGTCGAGGTCGATGGCAAGCAGGTCTCGCTTCCAAACTCGTTCATCTATTTGTTGATGAACAAGCCGCCCAACGTGATCACCTCGCTCGAGGACCCCGAGGGGCGCGCCGTGATCACGGACTTGCTCCCCGAGAAGATGCCGCGCGTCTGGCCCGTGGGGCGCCTCGATTGGGACTCGGAGGGTGTGATCCTTTTGACCAACGATGGCAAGCTCACGCACCTGCTCACGCACCCTTCGCACGACGTGACCAAGGAGTACGCGGTCAAGGTGCAAGGGATCATCGCCAGAGATTCGCCAAAGCTCGAGCAATTGCGCAACGGCGTCGACATCGGCGATGGCGAGATCACACAACCTGCGCACGTGCACATCACGGGTGATACAGGCCGCAACACGTGGCTCGAGGTCACCATCGCCGAGGGCAAGAACCGTCAGGTCCGCAGGATGTTCGACGCCATCGGGCACTCGGTGATGAAGCTTCGCCGCCTGCGCATCGGCTCCCTGACCATCGAGGGCCTCGCCAGCGGGACCTACCGCTCGTTGCTCTCGGACGAGGTCGTGGACCTCTACAATGACCTCGAGGCGAGCATCCCGGAGCGCGCCAAGCCGAGCAAGCGTCAGCTCAAGCGCGAGCGTTCGGTGCGCGAGCGTCGCTGAAGTTTCCAGCGCGAAAAGAGATAAAAGGGCGCCGAAGATATGCACATCTCCGGCGCCCTTTTTGTTTCTTGTGTTGTGCGTACAGCGGCGTCATGCGCGCGGGTGGTGCTCGTCATAAACGCGCTTGAGGCGCTCGTTGGCCACGTGCGTGTAGATCTGGGTGGTCGAGATGTCGGCGTGGCCGAGCAAGGTCTGCACGATCCTCAGATCCATCCCTCGCTCGAGCATATGCGTGGCGAAGGAGTGGCGCAGTTTGTGAGGGCTGATCGGCTTTGTGATGTCTGCCAGTTGCGCGTAGCGCTTGATGTTCTTCCAGAAAGCCTGGCGCGTCATCGCGGAGCCTCGGCGCGTGACAAAGACAAAGCTCGAGGTCTTCGCGCCGCCAACGCGCGCGAGCAACTGGTCGCGCGTGACGTCGAGGTACTCCTCGAGCGCCTCCTGGGCGTACTCGCCAAAGGGGATGATGCGTTGCTTTTGTCCCTTGCCTGTGACGCGCAGCGCGCTCTGTGCGAGGTCGACCTCGCGCATGTTCAGGTAGACGAGCTCGCTGACGCGCAGGCCCGTATCATAGAGGACCTCGAGCATCGTCTTGTCGCGATGCCCCTCCGGGGTGGTCACATCGGGAGCATCGATCAGGCGCTCGACCTCGTCCAGGCTCAGGATTTCGGGGATCTTCGTGCCATACTTTGGCGAGTCGATCTTCGCGCTCGGGTCGACCGCGATAAGATCGCGCTGGCGCAAGTAGGTGAATAACCCGCGAAGCGCCGAAAGCTTGCGCGAGACCGAGCGCTTGGAGACGTCCGCGTCCATCAACTCGAGCATGAATTCGCTGATGTTGAGATCCGTGATGTCGGTGATGTCGTCGCTGACATCCTGACCTTCGCAAGAGGTCTCGAACTGGCTCAGGTCGCGCTTGTAAGCGAGGATGGTGTTCTTTGCCAGGTTGCGCTCGATCTTGAGGTGGCGAAGGTAGGAGTCCATCGCCTCGCGAAGGCTGAGGATGTCCTCGTCGCTCTCCTGGGTTGCCGTGTTGGTCGTCGTGTCCGTCATGTCGCCTCCCTTGGCGTCGTGGCTCTGGGGTGGTCGAGAAAGGGTGATTGGGTGATGGTCACACGCAACGCCTCCTGGAGTCGTTTCACGTGCTCCTCACTGAGCTTACCACCCATGATATGCTCCACATAGAATGTGTCCACGACCTTATTTCCCATTCCATCGAGCGTCGAGAAATGCGTGCTCACCTCGTGAGCATTGAGCGTGGTGGCGATCTCGTAGAGCAGCCCGAGGCGATCGGGCGCCTGGATCTCGAGCACGGTGAAGTGGTCCGATGCGTCCTGATAGGCGCGCACGCGGATGTCGACCTCGGGGCCAGGTCTTGGCTCGAGGCGCGATTGATTGATTCGCTTGAGCAGCATCTCCTCGACATCTTCCTCGCCATCGAGGACGCGCGCCAGCGAGGTCTCGGTGCGCGCGAGGCGATCTCGTGAGAGGGGCACGTCGGTGCCTTCTGGCGAGGCGACGCGGAAGACATCGAGCACCAGGCCGCTCGCTGTCGTCACGATCGAGGCCGAGAGGATGTTGATCCCACGCGCGCTCAAAACGCCAGCGATCTTTGCCAGCGTGCCGGGCGTATCGCGCGTGGCGATGACCACCTCGCTGATGTTTGCCACGGGGAGCGTCTGCGAGAGGATCGCGGCGCGGTCGTTCTCCAGAACGCGCAAATAAACGGTGAGCTGGCGTGTGAGCGAGGACAGCTCGGCGCTCGCGAGGTGCGCGATCGGAAGATCGAGCAAGAATTCGTTGATCGATTCTCGCAGCGTCTCCGCGCTCGGCTTGCCGAGACGCTCGTAGGCACCTGGATTGCGCGTCGGCGAGAGCGCTCCATGGAGCTGCTCGCGCCGCTCGGCGATCAGCGCCTTTCGATCCTCCCACTCGCTCGCGTCATCCTCCTGGAGCGCGTGCGAGAGCCGCTGATGCAATTGCAACAACAGCATCGCGCGCCAGTCGTTCATCGACTCCGGCCCGACCGTGGACATGTCGCAGAAGGTGAGCGCGGTGAGCAGGTTGAGCATCTCGAGCGAGGGGAGCTTGGCGCACAGATCGCGCACCACCCTCGGGTCGGAGATGTCGCGCCTGCGCGAAGTGTTGCTCAGAATAAGGTGCTCGCGCACGAGCGTGGCGAGCAGCTCGATATCATCCTCGTCGAGCTGCATCCTGCGCCCGATCTCGGGGACGAGCGCGGCGCCCTTGCGGCTGTGGTCGCCGCCGCGTCGCTTGCCTATATCATGCAGAAAGCACGCGAGCGCGAGCAGCTCGGGCCGCTCGATCTCGGCGGCCACGTGGCGAAAGACAGGCCACTTATCACAGGCCGCATCTGGCAGCTGGTGGATCAGCGCGCGCGCGCGATCCACGCAATACATCGTGTGCACATCGGTCGTGTACACATGGTAGATGTCGTGTTGCACGTGACAGACAAGCGGCGCGAACTCCGGGATCAACTTCTCCAGAATCCCCAGCTCGAGCAACCGCATCCCCGTCAGATCCTGGCTCCCGTGTGTCGAGAAGAGCTCGAACAGACGGCGTTGCAGGCTGACATCCTCCAATTCTTCCTCGCCCCATTCCTTGACGCAATCCGCGAGCTCTTGCTCGAGGGTGGCATCGAGCAGCAGCCCTTCTTGCTCCGCGATCTCGAGCGCGTGCATCACCTCGCTGGCCGAGAGCGGACGCCGCATCGTGTCATAGTCCCTCCCGAGCGCGAGCTCGTCGCCAGCGATGACGAACTGAAGATCCTGTCCATGATGCGCGGGGAGGGCGCGCTCGGCGCGCTCGATGGGCATCGCGAGCCTGCGCAGCGAGCGCTCCATCAACCTCGAGACCTCGCGGGTGTGGCGGTAGTGCTGGCTCATCAACTCTTCGGCGGGGCTCTCGTGATCGGGGAAGAGCGCGCTGGCGAGCTGCTCCTGTTCGGGGAAGAGCAGGCGGTCATGCTTCCTCCCTTTTTGCAGGTGGAGGTGGTGCCTGACCTTGTGCAGCCAGGTCGATGCTGCGCCCAGTGATTCACAATGCCTGCGCTCGAAGCCCCACGCGGGGATGCTCCCCTCGAGCGCGCTCTCGCCGCACCGCACGAGCGAGGCCCAGTGCACCGCGTGAATATCACGCAAGCCGCCGAGCCCTGATTTCACATCTGGTTCGAGCAAATACACCGTCTGGCCATGGCGCGCGCGACGTGCGCGAAAGCCCTCGATCAGCAACTCGACAAAGCTCACCCCCTCGCGCTCCTTACGAAGTGCTTCTATCGCGGCGTCATGGGCCACTGTCTGCGAGGTGTCGACGCCTTCGCCGATGAGCAACGCTCTGGCGTCGAGGAGCGCGACTGGTGTGCGCCAGTCGCGCTCCAGCTCTTCGCGTCCCTGCGCGGGTGTGCGGACGGCGTGGCTCAGCTTGACGCGAGTGATGCGGCAGTGGCGCATCCACTGCTCGATGATTTCGGAGGTCTCGGGATCTTCGATGAGTGCTGGATCATGCACCTCGATCAGGATGTCGAGGTCGCTGCCAAAGCTTAGCTCCTGACGACCGTAACCTCCGAGCGCATAGATCGCGCAAGCCTGGAGCAATGCCTCGGGCGCGTCATGGCGCCAGACCTCAAGCAACCATGCGTCTGCGGCGGCGGAGAGCATCTGGCATACGCGCATCGCGTCCTCGCCAGCGAGCGTCGCGGCGCGCGCTTCCTCGACCGCGATCGCGTGGCGTTCGGCGCCAGCTTTGATTTTGGAGGGGAGATCCTCTGGCAAGTTCGCGCTCATGGCGGTAAGACTCCTGGAGACGGATCGAGACATCGCAGCGAGCATAACATGAATGGACAGGAACTGCGTCGTAGCGCAGCAATAGCGCCGATAAAGGGCGCATTCAAGACAACCCCGCAGGACTTCGAGGTCGAGGAGGTCCCAGCCTACGAGCCATCTGGCGAGGGGCCGCACCTCTACCTCTGGGTCGAGGAGCGCGACGCGTCAGCGAACTGGGCGCTGCGACAGATCGCGAAGTATTTTGGTGTGGACAAGCGCGACATCGGGCGCGCCGGGCTAAAGGATCGCCAGGCGGTCACGCGCCAGTATTACTCGCTCCCGAGACATGTCGTCGACGAGAGCTTGCTCGAAGAGCTCCCCATCGAGGTCAACGCGCAGATCAAGGTTCTGCGCGCGAGCGCGCACCAGAACAAGCTGCGACGTGGGCACCTCAAGGGGAACCTCTTTGGCATCACGATCCGACTCGCAGAGGAGGAGGATCTGACGAGCGCGCTCGCGCGCGCTCGTCAGATCCTCGCCCTCTGCTCGGAGCAAGGGGTGTTAAACCTCTATGGCGAGCAGCGGTTTGGCTCCGAGGGCGACACGGGCGAGCAAGGGTTTGCCTTGCTCGCCGGGACGGCCGATAGAGATCTTCTCGGCAAGATCAACCGCGACCGTTTCTTGAAGCGCCTGGTGCTCAACGCGGCGCAGAGCGATCTGTTTAACGCGGTCGCCTTCGAGCGTCAGGCGCGCGGCGCCTTGACGCAGGTCTGGGAAGGGGACGTGCTGAGCAAGCGCGAGAGCGGAGGGGTCTTTGTGTGCGAGGACCCCGTGACCGATCAGGCGCGCCTGGATGAAGGGGAGCTTGTTCTTGCGGGGCCGATGTTTGGCCCGAAGATGGTGCAGGCCGGTGGCCAGATGGGCGCGCTCGAGGACGAGGTGCTCGCGGCGCGCGGGTTGACGCTGGCGGACTTCGAGAAGTTCCCCAAGCTCTGCTCGGGGACGCGCCGTCCACTGCTTGTCTGGCCCGAGAACGTCGAGGTCTCGGCGCTCGAGGACGAGCACGCGCTGCGCGTCAGGTTTTTTCTTCCTTCAGGAAGTTACGCCACGATAGTATTAAGAGAGTTAATGTCCCCGACAGACGGCGCTGAATTCGAGCAATCGCCTTGATGATAACCCGCTTTCGGTTTTGTTGGATTTGATCTGCAAACAAGAGCAAGAGGGTGTCATGAGCTTCTCATGCATCCTCCAAGGAGGAAGTGACTCGTGAGTCGATATCCGATTCAATCCATGTCACTCGAGGCGTTTGCCTCGTTGGTCGAGCAGGTGGGGATGCCCATCGAGCTCGAGGACTTCGAGCAGCTGATCGAACACAAGCTCCTGTTGCCACTCGATGGCGATCCTGGGGACGGTCTCCCTGAATTTTGTTTGCTCCAGCTCTTCGGGCTGGCGCGTTACATCGACGCGGTCACGATCCTCCACCACCCATGGTTGGGAGATCCCGAGGGGCTTGATGCCGCCATCGACGAGGCGCGCCATGTCACCGTTCATTTGACGTCGTTGGCCAACAGGCTTAGGGACGAGGCCGAGTTCGTGCGCAAGGAAGAGCTCGAGCAGATCGTCCTCGAGTTTCAGCGCGAGCTCCAACAATCCAATCCATTTGGTCCGTTGGCTTCGATTATCGACTTCGCGCGCCGCGATGTGATCGAGCAGATGCAAGGCGCCACGCGCTTCTGGGCCGAGATGCACTTCTGCGCGAGCGCCCTGGCTGAGATGGCCGATGGCCTCGCCCGCGGCGACCTCGCAGAGACCGCTCCCATGGGGCACGCGAGCGTCTCCGGGCTCGCCTCGCGAGGGCTGCGAACGACCCAGGATATGGATGCCGTGGAGAGCGTCGCGCTGCGCTCGACGCTCGAGCTCGAGAAGCCCGAGGCTGATGACGCCAGTGAGACGGTCGCGTCTGCGCTCGACGCTGGCATCAAACCTCCGACCTCTTCTCCTCGCGTGACCGCCGAGATGGACGCCGTCGAGCGCCCCGAGGATGACGAGGATGCCCCGCTGGACGACGAGGGGGAAGAGGAGGGCGCTAACCCGTTCAAGCGGGATGCCTCCCAGTCCACATCCAATAACAGCGATCTCCAGCAACGCCTCGAGGCGTTGCGAAACCTCGACGGGAGGCGCGCGCGCGCCTCGTCCATTGGCGCCAAAGCGATCGCGCTGGCGCAAGCCAAGGCAGAAGCAGAGGCCGATGACGAGCCCGAGGAAGAAGAAGGCGTTGTCCCGGAATCCGCGCGAGAGCAGGAGGAGTCAGAGGTTGTTCTGACGGAAGAGGAAGGCGCCAGCGCCGAGGATGAGGCTCCCGCCGGGCAGAATATCTTCGCCGTCGAGGAGAACACCTTTATCCTCGAGCATGAGGCCGATGGCGGCGAGGATGAGGATGTCGCCAAAGAGGATCACGTCGAGCTGGTAGAGGATGAGGCGCCGCTGGAAGACCTCGAGCCCGAACCCGACGAAGCGTCCGAGCCTTCACAGCCTGAAGAGCAGAGCGATCATGTCTCGATGGCCGAAAAGATCCAGGAGCTCAATCAAAAGCGCGAAGCTTACATGCGCGAGCAAAACTGGGAGGGGCTCGTCGCGCTCTATGAAGATGGGATAAGCCTCTTCGAGTCACAGGAGCGCCAGCAAGTGCACCTGACGCTCGCCAAGCTCTACGAACTCAAGCTCCAGGACAGCGCCCGAGCGTTCGAGAATATGACTGCAGCGTTCGCGCTGGGCGGCCCGCGCGCGATCCAGGAAAAGATCATCGAGGCGATGCAACGCTCCGGTGGTGGTGGCGCGCAGAAAGAGTCGTATGTGGCGTGGCTCGAGGAGCAGGCGCAGGCGACCGATCTCGCGCTCTCTTCCATGGAGTTGCTGCAAATGACCTGGTCGCGTCACCTGCGCGCCGAAGATCCTCAGCGAGCCTTCTTCTCGTTCGCCTCATATCTGGCGGACAACCCCGAGGAGCGCGCCAACGAAGAATCACTGACCTTCTTCGAGGACCTCGGAGAGGGGGTCGAGCACGAGGAACTCTACGCGCTCTATGACGATCTCCTCGAGCAGGTTCGCCGAGGGGAGACGTTGGCGTTGATTTGCGAGAAGGCCGGGTTGCATGCGCTGGAGAACGCGGGCAACGCGCTCGCGCTCGGGTACCTCGCCAGGGCCTACGCGGCCGATCCTTCGCGCGAGCAGTGTTATCATATCCTCGCGCAGCTCTATGAAGAGGAGGCTCGCTGGAGCGAGCTCGCGCTGTTGCACGAGCGCCGCGCGGTCTATGACCCGACCCAGGCCGAGGCGATGGCGGACGCGCTGCGTGACGCGCGCGCGAAAGAGCTGGAGAACCCGGACACCTCGATCGCGTTCTTCACGCAACATCTGGACGCGCATCCTGGCGATACGCTCGCCAGAGATCGCCTGCTGCACATCTTCATGCATCACTCCAGGCATGCCGAGGCGTACGCGTTCCTGAACCGGCACATCGAACAGCTCGAGAGCCCGGAGCAGCGCGCGCGCTTGCTCCAGTCGATGGCGACGATCGCGCAGAAGCATCTCTACGCGCCCGAGGAGGCGGTGGTGCACCTCGAAGAGGCGCTCCGCCTTGGCGGGGATGATCGCGGCGTGCTCGAAGGGTTGATCACGCTCCAGATAGAGCTCCAACAGTGGCCGCATGTGATCAAGGCGATCGAGCGGTTGACGGGGAACTTCGAGTTGGAGAACTCACAGCGCGTCGCCGTCTTGATGAAGGGAGCCCAGGCCGCGCGCCATGGCTTGAATAAGGAGGCGGAGCGCCGCTTCCTCGAGCACGTCATCGCCCTCGAACCTGCGCACGCGCAGGCGAACGCGGCGCTCGCAGAGCTCGCAAACTAGATCCTGGTCATGGCTGCGCTCGGGAATAGCACGCGAGCAAAATGCCTTACCGACAAGGGGAGCAGGGAGTCGTGAAGGCAGCGAGTTCTTTGACATGTATGGCCTTCCGTGCCTATGCTACCCTTGCCGTAAACCCCTCAAACGGTGTGTTCGCGATGTACGAGAAGCATCACACCTCTGATGAGGGTATGGCTTATGCCTCGGCAGCCCAGAGGAGGCCCCGTTGAAGCAGTGCCCGTCCTGCAGTAACTTGATCGAAGAAGCCCTTGCCGTCTGTCCGCATTGTGGAAACGCTTTTGATGGTGAGGAGACTTCTAAAAAGACGATGATGGGGATTCCCGGCATCGACGCCAGCTCCCTTCGCTCGAAAGACGAAAAACAGCAAGCGAGCGCGGGTCGTAGTACGATGTTCGGTCTCCCCGCGCAACGCGTCCAGCAAAACACCCCGGTCCAGCACTCCACGTACGCCAACGTCGACGACCATGATGATGGCGCGACGCAGGTTGTCGCTGGCGACCTCGCCTCCGCGTTTGATTTCGGTGGTGAAGGTCCATCCTTGCACATCGCGCAGGACCAACAGCGCGGCGAGTCGGTTCGTACGACCTCTCCCGGCGGTCTCCCATCGATCAAGTCTGCGCACCAACAAGACAAGACCCCGATGCCTCCGCGCGCGCCAGATCCCTGGGGATTGGGCGAGGAGTCGAGCAGTGAGGGGAACGACGCGACGGTTGTCGCCAGCGCCAACCTCTTTGACGGCGCGTCCTCTCCCGATCCTCGCGAACAGTCCGGGTTCTCTCAATTCCGCGGTCCTGTCCACTCGGCGCCAAGAAAGCACGAGACGTTGATGGGGATGAACCTCGACGAGCTGACCGGCTCGGCGAGGCAGACGATGTTCTCGATGCCATCTCCCATGGGAGATGGCTTGAGCGAGGCGAGCGAGGAGATCGACGCGCCGACGCAGGCGATGAGCGGCGCGGTCGCGAACGCCTTCATCGAGCAGGTCGAAGAGGAGAAGGCAAAGGAAGAGGATAACCGCCGACGTCTCCTCCAGAAGTTGCGCAGCAACTCCAAGTCTTCCGATGAGAAGAAGGACGAGGGGGGCAGCGAAGAGGTCGTGCGCTCGACCATGTTCGGAATCCCGAGCATCGATCTCGACGCACACTCCGAGCCCACCGCGGCGAGGTCCGATGTCGATGATCTGGAGGACGCCGATGAGGTGGACTCGCGCATGACGCCCAATACAGGCGTCCTCAAGGTTCGCAAACGCCGCCCCAACCTCTCTACAGAGGGGCGCCCGCCGTCCGGTTCGACAGGTGTGCTCGGAGGTTCCTCTTATATCGTCAACAAGGACGATATGTCCGACAACCGCGTCGAGACACCGGAGGCATCGAAGGAGCGCAAGAGCCCTGGTCTTCGCCTCGATATCCCGAAACCTGCCGAGCCAGAGATCGAAGAGGGGGTCCCACCCGCCTCGATCACGAGCCTGGGCGCAGATAGCGAAGAGGAGCCCTTCGAGCGCACGCGCGTCGCGAGCGGTGAGCTCGCGCAAGCGCAGCTCGCCAAGATGCAGTCGTTCGGAAGCAAGCCTGCGC
This sequence comes from Myxococcota bacterium, assembly GCA_036155555.1. GTDB lineage: Bacteria > Myxococcota_A > Bradymonadia > Bradymonadales > Bradymonadaceae > JAYZVO01. The sequence goes on along the minus strand of JAYZVO010000163.1, from coordinate 19,777 downwards.
CTCCTAACCAACAGGGGGACGCCAGCACCCAGATCGCGGATGCTTCGCTCGCTGCATCCTTGCAACACTCCAGCATGCTCGACGCGTCGCCATCGCCTCCTCCAGAGGAGCACATCGACGCCACGCGCGAGCAAAACCTGAGCGATCTGCGCGCGAAGTTGCGCGACTCGATCGCCAGCAAGGATGAAACCTCCTCTCCGACGACGGTCGCTTCGGCGCAAGCGATCGCGGACGCTGGAGGCTTTGACGCCGACGCGACGCGCCAACAAAACATCGATGACTTCCGCGCGAAGCTCGGCTCGGGCCTCTTCGACAAGCCCGATAACGACGCTGGCGCAGGAGGCGCGCGCTTCTCGATCCCGTCCGCCTTTGGCTCGAGCGAGAAGCCCGCTGCCGATTTCGAGGAGACCATCGAGAAGGCGCCTGCGGTCATGGCATCACAACCACTTCAGCCCGATCCGGTCCCCGTGATCGCTGACGTCGAGCCGTTGCCGCTCGAGATCGTCGAGCCGCTCGATCCCTTCGGCGCGCAAGAGCCGCCTGCCGCTGACAACGCACTCAGCGCGCAGTTGTTTGGTGAGGAAGAGGTCGACCCCGAGGGCTATGGGCAGGACCCGTTCTCTCAATCGGGCCACTATGGTGCGTCGCCCGAGCCTGTGCATACGCCAAGGCTCGAGCCCGCATTCCAGGCCGATCCGATTCAGCCCGAGCCTCACTTCGAGTCGAGCTTCCAACAACCTCAACAGCAGCATCTTCAGACGCCTCAGCAACCTGCTGGACAGGGGCAAGCGCAGGCGCAAGGACAACAGCAGCAACAACCCGCGGCGTCTACGGACAAGGGCAAGGACTCTCCTGGGCGCATCTTCCAGGTGGTCTTCGGTGTCCTCGCGCTCCTGGCCTTTGGTGGCGCGACCGCGGTCGGTTTCTCCACCGCAGGCGGCGTCCCCGAGGACCCGATGGCGATGGCCGTGGTGTTCGGTCCCGCCGGGCTCGCGCTGTTGGCCTTGATCGGCTGCGTGATTCCGAACGCTGGCGCGCGCGCTGGTGTCCTGGTGCTCACGGGGTTGCTCGGGATCGGGATCTTCGCGCTCGGGTTGACGATGGGCGCCGCGGAAGGTGTCCTGGGGCTCGTGATTCTGCTCGTCGCGGTGCTGCTTTGCTTCGCCGCGGCAGGATTCCCCGCCATCGCCAAGGCGATCTCCTGATCACTCCTGTCCCTTTCTGTGGCAACTCGTGACAGCAAACGCGCGTCCGCGGTTTTTCCTTTGAAGGAAAAAACGCGGACGCGCGGTTGCTGTCCCGCCCATTCCGAAACGTTGGCTTTCACCTCGATGTTCTGGAGGTTTCTTTGCCTATCCTCGTTCAAAAGTTTGGCGGGTCCTCTGTGGCGGACCTCGATCGTTTGCGCAAGGTCGCGCGTCGCGTCGTGGAGACCCGGCGCGCGGGTTACGACCTGGTCGTCGTCGTCTCGGCGATGGGGGATACCACCGACGAACTCCTCGCGATGGCGAGGGAGCTCGCTCCCTCGCCATCGCGGCGCGAGCTGGACATGCTGCTCTCGGTCGGCGAGCGCATCTCGATGACATTGCTCTCTATGGCGATTCATCAGGAGGGCTTCGAAGCGATCAGTCTCACTGGTTCACAGTGCGGGATTATCACGACCTCGAGTCACTCCAACGCGCGCATCATCGACGTGCGCCCGTTCCGTGTGCAGGACGAACTCGCCGAGGGGAGGATCGTCATCGTGGCCGGTTATCAGGGCACGAGCTACAAGCGCGAGGTGACGACGCTCGGGCGAGGTGGCAGTGATACCACTGCGGTGGCGCTCGCGGCGGCGCTCGGCGCCGAGGCGTGCGAGATTTACAGTGACGTCGATGGCGTCTTTAGCGCAGATCCTCGCGTCGTATTGGATGCTCAGAAGCTCGAATCACTCGGTCACGAGGAGATGCTCGAGATGGCACGCGCTGGCGCCAAGGTGCTCAATGAACAGGCCGTCGAGTTCGCTCGCAAAGCAAAGATCGCGCTCTACGCGAGGAGCACACATGAACCTCGCTCCAGGGGCACCGTCATCCGCCCCGATGGCTTCGAGCAACGCGCCGCCCTCGCCGAGCGAGGGCGGCCTGCTGTGGCAGTCAGCCACATCGAACGCGGCCTCTGGATCATGGCTGAACAGAGCGCGGATGCGGCCTTCTCGCTTCTTGATGACGTCGATATGGTCGTCACCGAGTGGACCCCAGGAACTCGCCTCGCGGCATTTCTCAATGTCGAAAACCTCCCCGAACATGACGCGCTCATAAAATCACTCGAGGCGTTGGGGGAGGATGTGCGTTGTGACTGGAGAGGTTGTGTCAGCGTCGTGGGGCAAGGCATCGGCGGCGTCGCGCGTTGGGTCAGGCTCGCGAGCGAAGCGCTCGCTGGGACACCTCCCGAGAGGATCTCGATCCATCCCGCGCGCCTCTCCTTCGTGCTGCCGAGCGATGCGACCAGGGAGAGCGCGCGCATCCTCCACGCTGCCCTGATCTCGCACGCCGAGGACGAACTCTAGAGGCTGCTCTGGAGCCAGTTGGCGAGCGGCGCGAGCAAGAGCGCGGACCAGGTCTCGAGGTTTGTTTGCTCGCGCTCGAGCTCTTCGAGCGAACTCCATCCCCCCTCGAGTTTTTCGACCTCTCGAACCTCGACGTGCGCCGTTGGCGAGAGCGCCAGGTGGTACACGAGCCCGAGGTGGACCTGCCCGACCTCGTTCGTGTCGTCGTTGATCAACCCCCGGTAGGTGAGCTGTTCTATCGTCGGGGCCTGGCTCAACGCGAGCTCCTCGTGGAGCTCGCGCATCATCCCCGCTGTGATCTCATCAAAGCCCGCCGCGCTATTGACCTCATCCACCCTGGAGAGGTGCCCACCCACGCCGATCGATCCCTTGTCGTGAAGCCTCGCCTCGAGCGAGGCGCGCTTGCGACGCATCGTGAAGATCTTGTCCCCGCGTGTGACGACGACATAGGGGATGAGTTGTTTGCGGGAGGGGTCTTCTTCCAGCGGTCCGCGTTTTGCGAACGCCAGGTGCTCGAGGAGCAATGCGCGCTCGTCGAGGTTCGGGATTGATGTCGTGGGGGAAAAACCGTGCGCGAGCAGCGCGTGTTTTTCGAGCATATCGCGTGGCACGAAGCCGATGATTTCGTCGTACTTGGACATCGATGCCTTCTCTTGTTCAGGATGATCGAGGAACGAGGAGGCAAGGTGACACGAATCATCCGCTGCCAAAAGCCGAAATCAGGGGAGGGGTTTTTGGTGTGCGTGAGACAAGAAACCAAAACGGCAGGCTCTTTGGAGAGCCTGCCGTTTTGGTTGTTGGTCGCGTCCCTTCGTGTGCGAAGTAAGTCGGAGGGATTTGGGATAGGATTTCCAGGAGGGAAACCAGGTAGGTAGTTGGGGAGGGAACTGTGAAATGATTCAACCTACCTCACACACGAAGGAACACGACTGCTGTGTCCGTCTGATGAGTTGATATTACGGTATTTGTGTAAAAGGTCAACTCCACTGTAACAATTTTTTCACTTTTATTGGAAAAAATGTTCTTCAGCGGAAGTAAGAAGACCCGAACGTCCGCGAGGATGCTCGAGAAATCAACATTTTACCCAAAGAGTGCTGCTACAAGTGTAAAATTACACCAGATCAGTCTCTCTTCTCAAGTAATATCCGAAGATTTTGTGCATCAGTGTGGGATTGGACCTCGAAGAGGAGGTCTCTGTAGCCCGGTTTTGTCACCCTGAGACGCAGCGTTTCCTCGCCAGCTAGCGAGGGATCAAGCGGGAAGGGGGTCTCGCCAAGAGGCTCGTCTCCCTCGGGCGTCACGCGCATGAGCTTTGCCTTTCCAGGGTTGCTCTCGAGCATGATCGGGTTGTTGTCGATCTTGACGGTCGTTGCCGCGGTGGCGGAGGGGGTGGTCTCCGGGGTGGACGCGTTATTCGTGTCCTTTGTCGATGGCGAGAGCGCGAACATCGCCCAGGCGATGTTCGTGAGCAGCGCGAAGAGGAGGGCTCCTCCTGTGATGGCGCTCCGTCGATCTGGCGCGGGGATTGTTTCTTCGTTGGTGAGATCCTGACGACGTCGGGAGCCCGCCTGCGCGGGGTTTGCTGGCGTCAGCGTCGAGGGCGTCGGCGAGTTGTGCGCGGTCTTCTTGGAAGGCTCTTCGATGAGATCGAGCCCGACGGCGCGCTTGAGGGCTGCGGCGAAGGCGCGGGCGCTCGACCAGCGCGCGTCGGGTTCGGCGGTGAGCGCGCGTTGCACGATCTCGCTGATCTCTTCGTCGATGCCAAGCTCGGTCAACGCGCGAGGATCTTGCTGGAGCTGGATCATGCCCGCAGAAGGGTCCTCTTCATCCTGGAAGAAGGGATGAAAACCAACGAGGCATGTGTAAGCGAGCGCGCCGAGCGCGTAGATGTCCCCCGCGCGCGAGAACGTCGGTTCGCTCACCATCGCGTCCGCGGCGATGCGTGCCTCCGCGTCGGCGAAGGCTTCCGGGGGGAGCGGTGAGAGCGACTGCGGCGAGAGCGTCGGCGTGGAGAGCGAGCGTTGCTCGGTGATGTCGAGACCAAGCTCGAAGTGGCCGAGCCTCGCGAGGTTGGGATCATCCTCTGGCAGAAAGATCCAGCCTGGCGCGATGCTCCCGTGATAGCGCTCCTGACGATGGAGCGGCCCGAGCAAATTCGCCACGCGCTCGATCAGCTGCGCGCACTCTTCTGGAGAGAGCGTGCCGTCGCGATCGAGGATCTGTTGCAGAGAGTTCCCCTCGCAACGCTCGGTGATGACAAACGGAACCCCTTCCTCGAGCTCGCCATAGTCGATCGCAGAGAGCAGCGCCGCGTTATCGAGCTGACTCGTGCTCTGCGCCGAGCGCCTCAGGCGCTCGGTGATCGCGAGCTGGACGTGGCGGGGCGCGTCGAGTTCGAAGATGTGGATCCAGACCTTCTTGTCGAACGGATCGCGGTGCCCTTCGTAGATGTATTCGTGACCGATGCGTCGGAAGATAGCGCCCACCTCGTAGCGGTGTTCGAGCGCGATCAGCCCTCCCTCCAAATTCTCCATGCCCTGCTGCCTCCCTGGCGTAACGTTGCGTGGCGTTTGTGCTCTCTCTTATGGTCTTCCTGGCGCCGCAGGGCGCCCGTCTTTTCGCGGGTCCGAGACGGCTTCCCACCCTTGCTCGGTCTTCACCACGATCTGGATGCTGTTGTAAGCTCCCCTGACGTCGACCGCATGTCCTGCTGCTTCGAGCCCTGCCTTGACCTCTTCGCCGCCCGGCTCGAGGTAGAGCTTGTGAGGCATCCATTGATGGTGAAAGCGCGGGGATGCGACCGCTTCTGTCGGCGTCATGCCGAAGTCGATCACGCGCAAGAGCGCGAGCAGCGTGCCGGTGATAATTGTAGGGCCGCCGCTTCCGCCTGCGACCATGAAGGGCTCCCCCTTCTTTAGTACGAGCGTGGGGCTCATCGAACTCAATGGCCGCTTTCCTGGCGCGATGGCGTTTTGCTCGTTGCCGATCAGCCCGTATGCGTTTGGCGTGCCCGGCTGTGCGCTAAAGTCATCCATCTCGTTGTTCAAAATCAGCCCCCACTCGGGCACATACACCATCGAGCCAAAGCTCGTGTTCACGGTGGAGGTGCAGGCGAGCATGTTTCCTCGTGTGTCGAGGATGCTGACATGCGTGGTGCCGGAGTCATCCTTGGGGGGCTTTGTCGATCCGTAGGACTTGACCCCCTTGGTCTTGTCCCTGTCGATCTTGTCGCGAAGCTTGTCGGCGTAGGCGCTCGAGGTTAACCGCTCGACGGGGACTTTGACAAAGTCCCCGTCCCCGAGCCAGGTCGCGCGATCGGCGAACGCGTGCTTGAGCGCCTCGATGATCAGGTGCAACGCTGGCGCAGTGTAGCCCATGCTCGCCAGATCGAATCCTTCCAGGATGTTGAGCACCTCGATGATCACGATCCCTCCCGAGGATGGGGTCGGCATCGCGTAAACGGTGAAGTCCTCGCGGTAGGTGCTCTGGAGAGGCTCGCGCCAGGTGACCTTGTAGCTCGCCAGATCCCTGGTGGTCATGATCCCACCCGAGCGTTTGACCGCCTCGGCGATCGCTTCGGCGACAGGTCCCTTGTAGTAACCATCGGGGCCTTCGTCACGAAGCCTGGCGAGCGTGCGCGCGAGATCCTCTCGCTTGAGCAGCTGCCTCGGTTCGACCCAGCCTTCGCCGTCACCAAATGCCTGCACGAAGTCAGGGAGCACGCGCAGCTGATCCTCCTTGCTTGCCAACCTCTTGGGGAGCAAATCACCGACAAAGAAGCCGCGGTGCGCTACCTCATATGCAGGCTGCACGACCTCCTTCCAGGGGAGCGCGCCGTAGGCCTGGTGCAGAGCGTGGAGCCCCGCGGGCTCTCCCGGGATTCCCACCGCCAGGCCGCCATAACGGCTCAAGCCCGAGTCCGCCTTTCCCTTGACGATGTACATATCTCGCGACGCCTTGGCGGGCGCCCACTCGCGAAAGTCGAGCGCCTTGACCTCCTTGCTCTTCGTGTCGCGATAAACGCAGAAGCCTCCTCCTCCCAACCCCGAGGCGAACGGGTTGATCACCCCGAGGGTGAGCAATGTCGCTACACCAGCGTCCGCAGCGCTCCCTCCACGCTCGAGAACAGCCGCTCCGACAGCGCTCGCCAGGGGATGATCGGCGGCCACGGCGCCGTTTTGTGACAATACCGTGACGTTTGGTACCTGAGGTGCTGACTTGTCTTGTGCGATCAGGGTAGAAGGTGCGTGCAGAAGTGAGAGGAGCACTGCGCAAGTGCTTGAAATTCGCTTGAGATTGTACGGAGTGGAGCGCATGGAAAAGGTGCTCCTTGGCATGAGCATGATGTTGATTTGAGCCGCTCAGACGTTAGCCCCCTCGCGACGAGAGAAAGAAGGAGAGGGGAGCGCCGAGCAAACATAGCGCACAGGGCTGCAGCATATAAGGGAAAAGGCGAAGGACGAACCCTCGCTCCGCGTCAAAAACGCGGCCTCCCAGAGCATCCTGGAACCTTGCGCTACAGAATCTTGGCGATCGGGTCAAGCAACACATCCTCGAGGTCACAATGAGAAATGCGCTCCTTAATTCTGTAGACATCCGATCATATCCTCGCAGCCCAGGTTGTACACCGTGGTAGCAATCTTCTGGATCGCACTTGTTTTTGGTTTCTACATGGCATGGAGCATCGGCGCCAACGACGCCGCCAATGCCATGGGAACCAGCGTCGGCTCGAAAGCCGTCTCCTTCAAAGAAGCCGTGATCATCGCCGCCATCTTCGAGTTCTCGGGCGCGTTCCTCGCTGGCGCCGGTGTCACCGACACCATGCGCAAGGGGATCATCGACCCGATGCTCTTTAATAGCATGGAGTTCGGCGGTGAGATCTTCGCCCTCGGAATGCTCGCAGCGCTCATGTCCGCGGCGGTCTGGATTCACGTCGCCGCGTTCCTCGGTTGGCCCGTCTCCACGACGCACTCCATCGTCGGCGCGATCACGGGCTTTGGCATCGTCTCGCTCGGTTGGGATGCGGTTCAGTGGGGCAAGCTAGGCTTTATCGCCATGAGCTGGGTCACGAGCCCGCTCTTTGGCGGCATCCTCTCGTTCCTTGTCTTCACCGCAGTCAGGAAGCTCATCCTCGATACGGATGATCCGGTGAAGGCGGCCAAGAGATGGTCTCCGGCCTTTGCCTTCCCCGTCTTCCTCGTGCTCTCGCTGGTCCTCTTCTTCAAGGGCCTCAAGAACCTCTATGACAAGAAGCTCGAGGTCTTCGTCCTGCTCAAGGACAGCGCGGGCCACCCGAGCATCTCGATGGACAACACCGAGGCGATGATCGCCGCGGTCGCCGTCGGTCTCCTCGCCGCCATCGCCATGGGCGTCTTTGTCTCGCGCATGGAGCTCGCCGATGGCTCCAAGCAGAACACCGCCGAGGAGCGCCGCTCGGTGGCAACCTCGAGCGTCGAGAAGATCTTCCGCTGGCTCCAGGTCATCACCGCATGCTTTGTCGCCTTCGCGCACGGCTCGAACGACGTCGCGAACTCCATCGGGCCACTCGCTGCTATCGTCGGCCTGTTCGACCTCGAGAAGATGGCATTCATCGGCGAGGTTCAAGCGAAGGTGCCTGTCCTTAACTGGGTGCTCTTGCTCGGTGGCGTTGGCATCGTGATCGGTCTCGCGAGCTACGGCTGGCGCGTCATCGAGACCGTTGGCACCAAAATCACCGAGATCACACCGAGCCGTGGCTTCGCCGCAGAGTTTGGCGCCGCCTCGACCATCCTGCTCGGCTCGCAGCTCGGCGTCCCGCTCTCGACCACCCACACCATCGTGGGCGCTGTGATCGGCGTCGGGTTCGCGCGAGGCGTGAACGCGCTCAACCTCAAGATCATCTGGAGCATCGTCAAGTCCTGGATCTTGACGATCCCCTTCACCGCCATCCTGACGATCCTCGTCTACTTCGTCCTCAAGGCGATTTTCATCTGAGCGCAGCGAGCACTTCGGCGGGGTGGGTCAACTGAGGGTAGTGACCCGCGCCGCCGATCTCGATCACACGACATCCTCTCGGGGCTTCCCCCACGAGCCGGTCGTGTTCCCCGACAACGAGCGTCAGCGGGACGTCGACAGCGTGGAGTGTTCGCCGCAGGTCGGCGCGCACATCATCTCTCGACGCCCAGGCGAGCCAACGCGCCGTGTGTGATGCGACGCTCGGGCGCCTGACCAGGTCATAGGCGTCCTCGGTCAAGGTCGCGTCGATACCTTCACCTCCGACCAACCTCTCGAAGCGCGCTGTCCCGATGCGTCTCAACGCAGCGCACGTCAGCCAACACTGCCGCGCGAGCAACCCTGGCTTCGACTGCAAGAAGAAGGGGGAGACGAGCACCAGCTCTCGCACGCGCTCCGGGTGTGAGAGCGCATACTCGAGGGCGAAGGCGGTCCCCAGTGAGTGCGCGACCAACCTCGGGCGCGTCGTGCTGTTGGCCAGCAGACTCGTCATCCACTCGCTGCGCGTGCCTCCTCCTGGCGCGCTCCTCCCGAGCCCTGGCAAATCAGGCGCGATGAATGCCTCTTCGATATGCTCGGTGACCGCCGACCAGCTCTGCTCGTTGAGCAAGAGGCCATGCAGAAACACCTCGTTCGGCGCGCTCGTATCTCCTCTGAGGAAGACTCGCGCGCCGCCAACCTCGAGGTGGCGTCCTCCTCGTGGCGCGCGCTCCAGAAAGCGGGTGTCCAGCAAATGATCCACCCACCTGTCGAGGCAATCCTGCACGAGCGGCAACGCGATATTCGTGCGCGCGCAGAGCGCGCGCATCGGCAACGGATCGTAGCGATCGTCGCTGATAAATGAGAGCGCTTCGGGATCGAGGTTCGTGATCGCCTTGGGTAACCTCGCGAGCACACCCACCGGGATCGTGCGCTGCGGCGCCTCCACGTCCATGCGACTCGCCGCCCGCTCGAGCAGCCGCGGCAAGGTCGGCGTGTGTTCGTCAAACATCAGGATATGCGCGCCCGCAGATGCAGGATCTTCGGGGATGGCAACGAGCAGTTTTGCCAGCGTGTCCACTGCGATGACTGGCATCCAGGTCTCGCTCGTGCCTGCCATCACGGGCAATTCTCGCGCCCACATCGCCTGAATGACCTCGGCCAACCCCGTCATCTGCGTTGTCTCACCGGTCTGGCTATCCCCGATCACGATCGCCGGGCTGACGCGCGTGAGCGGCACGTCGTGGAGCGCAGCGGCGCGCCTTACGCGCTCGTGCGCCTCGATCTTCGAGGCTTCGTAGGCGCCATGGCTCTTGTAAAAGCGCGCCAGCGCGGGGGCGTCGTCCACGTCCAATACGCGCGCTTCACTCCCCTCGGTGCGGTAGCCGCTGATATGCACGAAGCGCTCGAGGTTGGGGTTGTCAGCGGCGAGGTCGACCAGTGCTTCGGTGGCCGACACGTTGCATTTTCTCGCGTCCTCGACCGAGAGCCCGAACCCGAAGAGCGCGGCCGTGTGGTAGATGGCGCGCGTGTTCTCGAGCGCCTCGATGCCTTTGGGTTCGAGCCCGAGGTCAGGTGCGTGAAGATCGAGCGCGCTCGCTTCGAGGAGAGCTGGATCTCCACCATTCGATGCCACCCAATCGCGTAGTTCCAGGACGCGCTCTTCGGGGCGACGAACGAGCGCCATGACGGCGATCCCGTTTGCGGTGAGTTCGGCGATCAGCCAGCGTCCGATGAAGCCATTGGCGCCTGTAACGACGGCAGTTTTCATATGTGGACCGGTTGTCATAATTTAATCCTGAAAGAAAGTGCAGTTGATTTGCGTGCTCCTCGCCTATGCTGCGCGCGAGGGGCGGTGAGTGATTTTTACTGGTTTGGCAAAAGATGCCCGAGCGAAGCCTTCAGATCTCGAATCGGCCCGCCATCGCCATACGCGCGCGCCATGATCAGGGAGCCCTCGAGCATGCAGACCATCGAGCGAGCCAGCGCGCTCGCTTCCTTGTCCGGGAACCCTGCCACCATAAGGTGCGCGGCCAACAGCGAGCGCCAGCGCTCGTAGGCTTGCCGGGCGGTGTCGCGAAGTTCCGGGGACACAGACGCCGCCTCCACCGAGATCGCCATCACCGGACACCCCGACTCGCACTCGCCAAGATCTGCCTGCGCGGCGAACTCATCGAGCAAGCGCGCGAGCCCATCAGCAGCCCCGGAGGATTCCTTGAACGCACGCCGCATCTGCGCGACGACCTCCTCGGTGTGCTGTTCGATGACTTCTTTCGCGAGCTCCTCTTTCCCGCCAGGGAAGTGATAATAGAGCGAGCCGCGTGGCGTCTCGCTCTCGTCGATGATCTGCTTTAGCCCCGTGGCGCTAAACCCCTGCGTCCGAAATAGCCGCGAGGCTTCCTCCACAATCTTGCTCTTCGTGCGCTCGCCCTTTTTCATCTCTCATCTCTTCCCTGAAGGTCTTCGGCGTTAGCAAAAAATAAAGTAGACTGGTCATCATAAAAGGCAAGCGCGGTGTGATGAAAAAATTGGTCGTGTCCTCTCGGGCATCCCGCGCCCTGCGGCGAACGAGCGTGCTGTTCCTGGGGCATGAGGGGTGGGTTTCAGTCGTTGTGATCGAGCCAGGTCATGATCCTCTTGCGGTCAAAGGGGTGGATTCCCTTTTCACCGAGGAATTCGACGATCGGCTCGAGCAGGATGACAAAGTCGGAGGCTTGTTCGGAGGCAAAGCGCTCCTGTTCGTACCAATCACTCGAGAGGTAGTCCTGGAGCCTGGGAGTGATCGGCGAGAGCATTGGCTCGAAGAACCAATCCGCGCGCTCGTTGGTTTGCTTGTCGATCAGGAGGCGCTCTTTCACGGCCCAGGATTTTGCAGCGAGGTGCAAGTGCGCAGGCAGCGTGCTCTTGTCGATGGCGTCGTCGAGCGCGCTGGCGAGCGCGTCGAAGCGCCCCTCGTAGTGAGGGTCCATGTAGGAGAAGTTCTGCGAGTAGAGCAGGGCGTTGTGAAAGTATGAGGGGACGGTCGCGAGCCCGGAGAGCCCGATCCTCAGGCAAACATTCCGCAGCAGCTCGAAGATGTTCTCGGCCAGCCCCGACCCCCGGTAACGTTGACCGGGAAGAGGTGGCCTGCGCGCATCGAATACCCCCAGCGGGTTCTGCAACAACAACCACTCGATGCTCAGGATGTTTGGTGAGGTCCCGCCAAATTGCTCGCCGAGCTCTCCTGAGAGGTTCAGGTAGCTTCGCCTCGAGACAAGCTCGATGAGAGGTTCGGGGACCTTGGGGAGGATGCTGTGGATGCGCAGCAGGTGCTCTTCTGCGTCCTCGGTGCCTGTGGTGACGGTGAACTCTTCGTAACCGAGGCGCCGGATCTCATCGAAGAGCCCATAACGCTCCAACCCCACATGTAGCCCCTCGGCCGTGTAGAACCCCATCCAGAGTTCGGTCATCGGCTCGAGCAGCTCGCTCGGGTTGAACGCGTCCAGCTCCATGGCGCCTGATTGAAGTTCAGCGCGCCCCAGGGAGTGAAACACTCGTGCGTATCGTTTGCGTAGATCCTCTCGTGACATCGTCGTGCTCGATGCTCCCTTCGGGAGTGACCCCTACCTTGTAGCTGTGGTGCTCCCATCGAACGTTTTTCTCACAAAAACGTCAAGGAGTATCCGCAGCGCGTGTCTTTACATAGAACTCGCCGGTGGGGGCCCCATAGATAGGAACGTCCGCTTCCATGCGCATATGCGCGATGCGATAGGCATACACTCGGCCCGGCTCTGCGGTGCGATCGAGGTACGTCGAGGCGCTGCCGAAGGGGAGGTTCCCCACGCGCTCGATACGCGGCGGACGCTCCAATACATCGCGACGAAAGATCGCCACGCCCCAACCCTCGCGCGGTTGCCACGCGATCTCGACGACCTTCGCGTCGAGCGCCAGCGCCCTCGGTTCGCCAGGAGGCGCGGGAGGATCTTGCCAGGTGATCGCGACCGGTTTCGATGGCGCCTCTGCGGTCGCGTCATTGCCGAGGAGGCGAAGCAGGTACACATACCTGCTCTCTGGCGAGAGCCCCGTGTCGAGCAGTGAGATCCCCCCTGTGCGGAGGCGCTCGCGCATGGCGCTATCGAGCACGATCTCCTGGAGCACGATCGCTTGATCGCCATCCTGCGAGCGCAGCAGCTCGAGCCTGGTCCAGGCAGAATCACTGGCGGCTTCTTTGGAGTGAAAAAGCAACAGCACGCCGTTTGGCCGCGCCTCGACGATCTCCAGCGTGGGATCGGAGGCGCTCGCGTTGACTGGCGCTTTATCTGTGGGGGGAGGACCTGGGGACTGCGTGAGCAGCGGAGAGAAAGAGGCGCACCCGTAAATTAGCGCGGCCACCACCGAGAGGGTGGTGGCCTTGGCCAAGAACCTGGCGAGCCTTGGACAGGTCATCTTCAGAACATCCAGTTCGCGTTAAACTGAACCGTCCACGCGGTGGAGGGGTCCTGGTTCTCGGAGAACGCAGGCGCTTCGGAGCCGGGGATGGTCAGGCGAGGACGGTCCACGCGCGCGCCCATTCCCTGGAGCGGGAAGAGCAGGCCGCCGTGGATGCCTGCGTGGAAGGAGTCCTTGAGGAAGAAGCGGAACGCCGTGTCCACCTCGACGCCGAGCCAGGAGTTGTCCCCTGCGGGCGTGCCGCCCATGTCGAAAGCGCGCGAGACGATTGTGTCGACGTCCAGGCGAAGCTTGTACTCGTTGCGGTCGAGGAAGGTCGCCTCCATGTGAGGCTTGAGGTAGTAGGCGTTGGTGACGGTCCCGATGACGCGACGAAAGAGGATGAGGTCGACGTGGTAATCCGGGTCAAACCGGAAGAAGTCGAGATCGCGACCGTTCATGTAGTCGTCTGCGCCATACCCCCAGTTAGGAGCATCGCCGCCCGAGGCAAAGCCGCCATCGAGGCCAAACGTGATCGGGCCGCCGACGGCGAACTCGCTCTGGAGCGCGAGGCCAAACTGACGGAAGTCTCGCTTGTTCCCCGTGCAGCGATCGCTGTTGGCGTTGCGCACGTCCTCGTTAAAGCAGTTGATGTCCGAGCTGTCCTCGTCTTCCTCGTTTGCCTGCCCGACAGGATCGTAGGTCTGGTTGTCGAGGTCGCCAAAGATCCCCATCGCCTCGAGCTCGATCTTCATGCTCGTCTTGGAGTTTGGCTGGTACATGAAGCGCCCCCAGGCGTTCCCGATGTACATCCTCATCCCGCGATAAATCAGCGCGTTCTCGCTGTTCGGGTCGAGCCCGAACGGATCGGCGTAGGTGCCCTCCTGGCTGCGCCAGCTAAACAGCGCGCCGCCATTGAGGACGGGCTTTCGGTCCACCGTCAGGCGCTTGCGCTGGCGCTCTTCCTCGGGCTTTGTGGCGGGCTCGTAGGAGACCGTCACGGTGTACTGAGAGATGTCGTCGACCTGCGCCAGATCGTAGGGTTGCCCGGTGGGCGTCTCTGCCTGGCGCGAGGTCAGCCCCTCTCCTGGGTAGTCCATCGAGAAGGAGCCATTGATTCCCTTGAAGGAGGATCGCAGCTGCACGCGGTCGATCGAGTCGCCGAAGTTGCAGTCAGCGCAATCGCCCCCGTTGTAGAACATCCCCAGGCCCCAGTGGTTGTCCATGCGACCGATGCGCAACGAGCCAAAGAAGCCCGTCAATTCGCCATAAGCCTCTCCGATGGAGAGCGCGTTGGAGAACCACTCGCGCTCTCGGGTCGAGAACTGACCGCTGCCCGCGTGGTTGCGGCTAGGATCTGGGTGCAATGGGTTGAGCGCGAGGCCGTTGACAGGCAGCGACCCGAGCATCTGGTTGCCGAGCAGGTCCGCCTCGATGTGCAGGCGAATCCCCTCGGTGATGGAAAACGTGGGCTCGAAGCGCGCCAACATATCCGCGCTCCAGAGCGTGCGCGCGTCCGGGTCGACAGGGTTGCCCGTCGGCGTGTAGGTCTCTGCCGGTGGCAGGATCGCCGAGGTGCCCGTCGTCCCCAGGTGGTAGTTGATCGCTGCGACCTGGCGGAAACGGAACATCCCGTTCCAATCCACGTGAGGATACATCTCGGCGGGGAAGATCGGGTCGACCGACTCCTCGTCGATGTCCTCGAGCGCGACGAAGCCATCATCCTGCGAGTTCGCCAGATCTGCGATCGGGCTCTCCTCTGTGGGTGGTGGCTCGAAGGGAGGAGGCTCCTCGGTGGGAGGAGGCGTCTTCTTCTCCGCTGGCTTGGTCGCTGGCGGCTTCTTCTCTTCGGGTGGCTTCTCGGCCGGTGGCGTTTGCTCGCCGGTCTCACCATCCACGTCGCCATCTACAGCTGTGGTGCCATCGGCGTCGCCGCCATCAGCGTCGGCGTCCGCTCCTGCGTCCGCGTTCGCACCAGCGGTGGGCTTCTCGCCCCCCTCAGTTTTTTTCTCGCCCTCTTTTTTCTTCCCGGTGCCATCCCCCTTCTTCTTGTCGTCGGGCGTGGTCGCGGGTTTTTCAGCGGGCTTCTCCTCACCATTTTTATCGGCTTCTGGCGAGGTCTCCGGTGGAGATTCACTCCCTCCCTGAGCAAGGGCCGAGCCTGCTGGGAAGCTGGCCAGCGCCAGTGCGAGGATGCATCGAGGAAACCATCTATTCATGAGCCAATATCCGGGTTCTGACAAACAAGACAGAGAAAGCGCGCGGAACGTAGCACGCCGATTTTTTGAGTGTCAAGAAGGGCGCAAACCCCGCTTTCAATGCGAAGAATCGCGCTCTCATGAGCCCATTGCCTCGGGCGCCCTGCAAGGTCACTCGCTTGATTGAGTCTCGCGGGTGGTCGGATTTTGTGCGAAGAGTTGCAGCTCGAGGGCGCGCTTTGCGCGAAACCACACACCGTTCCAGTCACCTCGAGACCAGAATAATCCAGCAGGAGAGGCAACCATGTTTGATAAGATCGATCACATCGGCATCGCGGTCCATTCCATAGAAAAGAGCGCGGAGCTCTACCGCGACACATTCGGCATGGAGTATTTGGGCGAGGATGTCGTCGAGGCGCAAGGGGTCAAGGTCGCCTTCTTTCAGGTCGGCGAGTCGATGATCGAGCTCCTCGAGCCCCTGAATGATACGGGGCCGATCGCGAAATTTCTGGAGAAGAACGGAGAGGGCGTCCACCACGTGGCGCTCGGTTGCGCGGACATCGAGGAGACGCGCACAACGCTCGAGAGCAAGAGCATTCGCTTGCTCTCGGACAAACCGCTTGATGGCGCACACGGTAAACTCATTACCTTCATGCACCCCAAGGATACGGGCCGCGTCTTGCTCGAGATGACGCAGCGCAAAGAGGATCATTGATTCTCATCGCGCTCTCTCTTGCGGCCTCCCATGCCTTATGCCTTGCCTCAGCTCGCCTCGAGCTGCGCGACCACCTTGTCGAGCGCCACGGCCAGCTGCGCCTGCGTCTCCGTCGGCCACTTCTTTGCCAGGAACGCATCCGCGAGCGATCTGTAATACCAGAGCGACTGCGCCTTGCTCGCCTTGAACCGATCCCAGATTTCATCGCCCACCACGCCGAGGTCACGAAGGATCGTGCGCGCGTTGTAGAGTTTGTCCGCCACCGAGATCAGCAGTGACGGATCATCGTCAGCGGCCTCCTCGACATGCGCGATGTAGGCGCGCTTGCGCTCTTCCCATGGCGGCTTCGGGTGCACCTCTGTGTCGCTGACGGCCTGCACCATCGCGAGCACGTCCTCACCATAGCGCGAGGCGATCTCTTCTGGGAGATCGGGGCGCGTCTCGATGCAGTCCTCGATCGCGTCGTGGAGCAGGGCGCCGATCACCTGGGATTCACTCCCGCCATGATCACCCACGAGCGCGGCGACGCCGATGAGGTGTGTGATGTAGGGGACGCCAGAGCCCTTGCGCGTTTGCTCGGCGTGAAGTTCGGTGGCGAAGAGGAGCGCGTTGGCAAAGCGCTCGGAGTAACCGCTCATGATTCTTATCCGTCAGTGTCGGTGTCGGTGACAGAGGTCTTCTTTTGTCCATGGATACAGAGTGACAAAAGCGCGCAGCTCTCGCAAGCAGGAGCGCGCGCGTGGCAGGTGCGTCGCCCGTGCCAGATCATGGCCATGTGCGCCGGGTCATGGTCGCCCTCCGGGATGTGCGGCAGCAGCGCCGCGTGCGCCTTGACGTCGGAGAGCGTCGGCGAGATCCAGCCGAGCCTGCGCGCGAGCCTCAGGATGTGTGTATCCATGGCGAACAGGGGCATCTGGGCAGCGCGCATCAGCACGAACGCGGCGGTTTTTGGGCCGACCCCTTTCATCGCGCGCAGGTAGCGCTCTGCTCTGGCGACCTCCCAGGTGCGCAGGTCCTCGAGCGAGTGCTCGCCAAAGTCCTCCTGGACCTTCTTTAGGATCGCCTGGATGCGCGGCGCCTTTTGTTTGGAGAGTCCGCCGATGGCGATGGCGTCGGCGACCTCGTCGACGTCGGCGTCCTGCACCTGTTGCCAGTCGCCCTGGAACCTGTCGACGAGGTCGCCAAAGGCCCGGTCGGAGTTCGCGTTGTTGGTCGACTGCGAGAGGATCGTCGCGATCAACGTCGCGAGGATATCCTCTTCAGGTTCCGGGTCGGGCTTGCCATGGGTCGCATACAATTGCTCGAGCACGGTGTCGATATCGGGCGTGAGCTGGAATCTGTCGTCAGGTTTGCTGGTTGGTGACATGACGAATGTGTCTCTCTCTCGGGCAATCTCGTCAAACTCTACGGCTGCCTCGTGTGGTTCTTTGCGGTGGCGGTCTCGGACCACAGGACCTCATACAACACCACACACAAACCGCACGAGGATCGATGCGAGCGCCCCGGTCGAGTTTCGTCAAGTGCGGATAGAATTTGAGAACGGGCTTGCTTGTACTCGTCAAACAGAGGGAGTATCGTGGCGGCCCAAACCCCATACCTGTCCTGAATCAATCCCTCGACAGAGGTGGATTCTTCAGAGCGACATTTCTTTTTCAGACTCACCATGATGGCTGCGCATATCCTCCCTCCTGCCGCGAGCATGGGCCTTCCCTTACAGGATGGCAAAAGACGCGTCGGGAGCGTCGGGTGAAGGCGCAAGAAACTCGAGCAAAGGGCAATCCGAAAAGATGAGCAATTCACTGCTGCAGAAAATCAGCAAGTTCCATGACATCGAGGAGTACCGCGAGCTTCACTGGGAGGGCTCGTTCGATGACTACCTGGAGCTGGTTCGCCAAGACCCCAACATCGCGCGCACCGCGTACCAGCGTGTCTACGACATGATCCTGTCGTACGGCACCGAAGAGTACATCGACAACAAGAAGAAGATCACGCGCTACAACTTCTTCTCTGACCCGAACAACAACGGCAAGGACGCCATCTACGGGCTCGACATCCCGTTGATGCGTCTGGTGAACGTGTTCAAGGCGGCGGCCAACGAGTACGGCACCGAGAAGCGTATTATCTTGCTCCACGGCCCGGTCGGCTCCTCGAAGTCGACGATCGCCAGGTTGATCAAGATGGGGCTCGAGGAGTACACGCGCACCGACGAGGGCAAGCTCTTCACGTTCTCGTGGAAGATGCCCGAGGATCTTCGCCACCTGACTGGCGGCGCAGAGTTCTTGCCCGACCCGATGAACGAGGACCCGCTCAAGCTCGTGCCGTACGAGTGGCGCAGCTCGGCTATCGAGGAGCTCGGCATCGAGGGCGATCGCTACGACATTCGCGTGCGCGGCGACCTCAACCCCGCCAGCCGCTACATCTACAGCGAGCTGATGAAGCACTACAACGGCGACTGGTCGCGCGTCATGGAGCATATCCAGGTGCGTCGCTTGCTCTTTAGCGAGAAGGATCGCGTCGGCATCGGCACCTTCCAGCCAAAGGACGAGAAGAACCAGGACTCGACCGAGCTCACGGGCGATATCAACTACCGCAAGATCGCCATCTATGGCTCCGACTCGGACCCTCGCGCGTTCAACTTCGACGGCGAGTTCTGCGTCGCGAACCGCGGCGTCATCGAGTTCGTCGAGATTTTGAAGTTGGACGTGGCCTTCCTCTACGACTTGCTCGGCGCGACGCAGGAGCGCAAGATCAAGCCCAAGAAGTTCCCACAGACCGACATCGACGAGGTCATCCTCGGGCACACCAACGAGCCCGAGTATCGCAAGCTTCTCGGCAACGAGTACATGGAGGCGTTGCGCGACCGTACCGTCAAGATCGACATCCCCTACATCACCAAGTTCCACGAGGAGGTGAAGGTCTATCAGAAGGACTTCAACACGCGCTCGGTCAAGAAGCACATCGCTCCACACACCATCGACATGGCGGCGATGTGGGCGGTCCTGACGCGCCTGGAAGATCCCAAGAAGCACGACCTCACCTTGCTCCAGAAGCTCAAGCTCTACGATGGACGCACCATCACCGGCTACACGCAGGATTCCGTCAAGGAGCTGCGCAAGGAGACCGAGCGCGAGGGCTTGCACGGCATCTCCCCGCGCTACATCCAGGACAAGATCTCGAACGCCCTGGTCAGCGAGAAGACCGAGTCCTCGATCAACCCCTTCATCGTCTTGAACGAGCTCGAGGGGGGCTTGAAGAACCACGGCCTCATCAACAATGAGGACGAGCGCAACCGCTACCGAGAGCTGCTCTCGGTGGTCAAGCAAGAGTACGAAGACATCGTCAAGAACGAGGTCCAGCGTGCCATCAGCGCTGACGAGGAAGCGATCGCCAAGCTGTGCGCCAACTACATCGACAACGTCAAGGCGTACACGCAGCGCGAGAAGGTCCGCAACAAGTACACCGGCCAGTACGAGGAGCCCGACGAGCGCCTGATGCGCTCGATCGAGGAAAAGATCGACATCCCCGACTCGCGCAAGGATGACTTCCGCCGCGAGATCATGAACTACATCGGGGCCCTGGCCATCGAAGGCAAGCAGTTCACCTACCAGACCAACGAGCGTCTGCGTAAGGCCCTCGAACTCAAGCTCTTCGAAGACCAGAAGGACACGATCAAGCTCACGAGCCTTGTCTCCAACGTCGTCGACCGCGACACGCAGGAGAAGATCGACATCGTCAAGCAGCGCATGATCCGCAACTACGGGTACAACGAGGAGTCGGCCACCGACGTCCTCAACTTCGTGGCTTCGATCTTTGCTCGCGGCGACACCAAGCAGGACTGATACGCTTACAGCGTGACCGCTGTGCCCGGCCGAGGTGCCGGGGGGGGGTGCAAGTTGGGGCAGTCACCCCCCCCCCCCCCACGAAAAAAACTGGCAAATAAAC
>JAYZVO010000162.1:0-26643 GCA_036155555.1 Myxococcota bacterium | reverse complement strand
ATAAAACACACAAAAAAAAACCGCGGGGGGCGGGCCCCAACCCCCCCCCCCCCCCGCTTCTGCTTCGCGTTGTTTTTCGAGGACTTTCAAGCCCTCGAAAAAGGCAACTCAGCCGCCGATGCCAGCGTCCTTGAGCTTCTGCGTGAGCTCGGGGACGACAGCGAATGCGTCAGCGACAAGGCCGTAATCTGCGACCTGGAAGATCGGAGCTTCGGGGTCCTTGTTGATGGCGACGATGGTCTTGGAGCCCTTCATGCCAGCGAGGTGCTGGATGGCGCCCGAGATAGCGACGGCGAAGTAGAGGTTCGGCGCGACGACCTTACCGGTCTGACCGATCTGCCAGTCGTTGGGAGCGTAGCCCGAGTCGACAGCAGCGCGCGATGCGCCCACGGCGCCTCCGAGGAGGTCAGCGAGGTTCATCAGCATCTCGAAGTTCTCGCCAGCCTTGAGGCCGCGGCCACCGGCGACGACGACGTCAGCGTCGGTGAGCTCGGGGCGGTCCGACTTGACCTGATCGAAGCTCACGAACTCGGCGCCATCGAATGCGCCAGCGGAGATGCTGACGGTCTCGAGCGCTGCGGAGGGTTGGCCCTCGAGCGCGTCGTAGACGGTGGTACGCACGGAGATGACCTTGACAGGCGTGCTCACCTCGACAGTGGTGATGACGTTGTCAGCCCAGAGGGGGCGCTTGAAGCGGATGCCGCCGTCGTCGAACACCTCGATGGCGTCCGAGACCATGCCAGCCTCGAGGAGGGCCGCGACGCGAGGAAGGAGATCCTTGCCCGTGGTCGAGGAGGGAGAACAGACGACCTCTGCGCCGACCGCCTTGGCGACCTCGGCGACAGCGGGTGCGTAGTTTTCGGCGAGGTAGTTGGCGAACTGGCCACCGTTGGCGAGGTGGACCGTGTCAGCGCCGTAGCCGCCATCAGCGAGCTGCTTGGCGACTGCGTCGACGCCATCGCCGAGGACGAGGACGTGGACCTTACCGCCGGTGATGCTCGCGGCTTGCTTGCCGAAGTTGATCGCCGAGAGCGTCACATTGCGGAGCGCGCCTCCGACGTGTTCTGCAACAACGAGAACGTTGCTCATAATCTTGCTTCCTTATCTCTAGCTCGCGAGCTGGGCGCGGTTTTATGAAGCGCCGCATGATCGCGATGAATGATTCTTAATCCGTCCCTCGCGGCCCCTGAAATCAAGGGCCTCGCGTGGTTCAGAAGACCTTTGCCTCGTCGCGCAGCTTGCCGATGAGCGCGTCGACGCCGTCGACGATCTGGCCAGCTTCACGCTCGGGGGGAGCCTCGAACACCAGGACGTTGACCTTGGAGGCGATATCGACGCCGAGGTCTTCTGGCGAAAAGCGGTCGATCTTCTTGCGCTTGGCCTTGATGATGCCTGGGAGGCTCGCGTAGCGAGGCTCGTTGAGGCGAAGGTCAGCGGTGACGATCGCGGGGAGCTTGACGCGCTTGGTGCTCGTGCCGCCGTCGACCTCGCGACCGACCGTTGCCCATCCGTCAGCGACGCTGAGTTCGAAGGCGAAGGTAGCTTGCGGGTAGCCAAGGTATGCGGCGAGCATCTGACCAGCTTGGTTGCGGTCAGAGTCCACGGCCTGCTTGCCCATGACGATGATGTCGGGGCTCTCTTTCTTGGCGACCTCGGCGATCAGGCGCGCGACCGCGTCCGAGTCGAGGTCTGCGTCGGTCTCGACGAGGACGCCGCGATCAGCGCCCATGGCGAGCGCGGTGCGGATCTCCTTGGTCGAAGCGTCAGGGCCAACCGAGACGACGACGACTTCGCCGCCGTGCTCTTCTTTAAGACGGATCGCTTCCTCGACGCCGTACTCGTCGAAGGAGTTCATCTTGTACTCGACACCATCGGTCACGATGCCCGAGCCATCCGGCTTGATCTTGACCTTCATGTCCGGGTCGGTCACTCGCTTGACCGTCGTGAGGATTTTCACTGCCTGCCTCCATGTTGGATTGTGTCCACGAGCACATCGTGGACTCGGTTCGATGGCTGCATGGTCAAGTCTTCTTACTCATGCAGCATGTCCTGGGTTATTCGAAACTCGTTCCTAGCCCTGTCGTTCTATTCTCGCCGCCGCGACGCGCGCTCGTCCGAGCGTATGATGCGTCGAGATGGCCTCTGATTTCTTATCGCTTGCACAAACCGTGAAGGAGGATATCCGAGAGCATTCGTGTGCGCACCTCGACATCCTCGGGCTTGGTCTTCCCGAGCGTCATCTGGAGGAGCACCTCGTCGAGCGCGCCAAAGATCGCGCGGCTCATGATGCGTGAGTCCAGGTCGTCGCGGAGCTCTCCGCTGGCCTGACCCTCCTCGATGAGCGACTGCAAGATCTTGAGGTATGCGCCGAACTTGGGGTTGGAGTACTCCTTGACGAACTTCGCGCTCTGGCGCAGCTCCACGGTGATAAACTCGGCCAGGTCGCGGTTCTCGAGCACGAGGAGAAAGTGCATGCGCACGAAGCCGTGGAGCTTCTCTTCGAAGCCACCTTCGAGGCATTCGAGTTCTTGCTCGAGCCGATTGTTGATCCACTCCATCCTGTCTTCAAAGAGCGAGATGAGCAGATCATCCTTGTTCTTGAAGTAGAGGTAGATGGTCCCATCGGCGACGCCTGCCTCCGAGGCGATCTCGGAGACCTTCGTGTTGTAGAACCCCTTCTTGGCGAAGGCGCGTAACGCACCATCCAGGATACGCCGACGCTTCTCGCTATTTCCTCGCTGTTTGCCGCCCTGGGCCATCGAACACCTTTTGGTTTCGCGCGAATCTTCGAAATCGGGCCAATCCATCGCTCCTCTTGTTTGATGAAGGAGAGGAGACAAATGAATCGCCGTTCATTTTCCTAATCGCCACGCTTGCAGGTGTCAACCCTCACCTGTGGGATTTCCCCAGGACGCAGAATGAGATCAAGTCAGCGAGAGCCCAGCAGGTAGCGGCGCATCGAGGCGAAGGTTATCGATCAGGCGCGCCGATCCGACATGGACCGCGAGCGCGATCACGCACCCTCCCGTGATCTGCCCTGTGAGCGGCGCGAGCGAATCGGGATCGATCGCTTCGACATAGTCGAGGGAGAGCTCGGGGTGTTTTGCCACCTGCGCCATCACCGCCGAGAGCAACACGCTGGCGACGCGCTCGCCATCTTGCCAGGCGCGCCACGCGTGCCCTAGCCCCGAGGACAGCGCGCGCGCCCTGACACGATCTTCTGCGCCCAGGTAGCGATTGCGAGAGGACATCGCCACGCCATCCTCCTCGCGGACCGTGGGCACGCCCACGATCTCGACGGGGAAGTTCAGGTCGCGCACCATGCGCCGGATCACGGCGAGCTGCTGGTAATCCTTCTGCCCGAAGATGGCGACATCTGGCGAGGTGATATTGAAGAGCTTGCTGACGATGGTGGTGACGCCGTCGAAGTGGCCCGGGCGATGCGCACCGCAGAGGTGATCGGTCATCACCTCGACGCTCACCGTGGTCAAGCTGCCAGGAGGATACATCTCCTCGTCGCGCGGCGAAAAAACAGCGTCACACCCGACCGAGGCACACAGCGCAGCGTCGCGTTCGAGGTCGCGCGGGTAGGACTCGAAGTCCTCGCCGGGGCCAAACTGTGTGGGGTTGACAAAGATGCTGGCGATGACGTGATCGGCGCGTCTGGCGCCCTCACGTATCAGCTCGAGGTGTCCCTCGTGCAAGTACCCCATGGTGGGGACAAAGGCCACGCTCCCCTGGCGCGCCTTGCGCCAGGCGCGAACCGAGGCGATATCTCGGCAAATCTCCACTTTCGCCCTCCTCTCACCGACTTCAGACCGTAGTGTGACGAGGCGCCCGTTGCTTCAGGCGCCCTTCTTTCGATCCTGGAAGCTATGCTCCTCGGCGGGAAAGGCACGCGACTCGACCTCTTCGCGGTAGGTCGAGAGCGCGTCGGTGACGACATCCTCGAGCGAGGCGTAGTGTTTGACAAAGCGCGGCTTGAAGTCGTTATTGAGCCCGAGCAGGTCGTAGATCACGAGCACCTGTCCGCTGGTTTGCGCTCCGGCGCCGATGCCAATGGTGGGGATAGAGAGGGCCTCGGTGACGCGCGCGGCGAGCTCTGCGGGCACCATCTCGAGCACGATCATAAACGCGCCAGCATCTTGCAGCGCGAGCGCGTCGGCCATCAGTCGATCGGCGGCCTCTTCGCCGCGGCCCTGGACGCGAAACCCGCCAAAAGCGTGCACCGATTGCGGGGTCAACCCGAGGTGCCCGACCACAGGAATCCCCGCCTCGACCATTCTTCGCACCAGCGGCGCGATACGCTCGCCACCCTCGAGCTTGACCGACTGCGCGCCCCCCTCCTTGAGGAGTCGCCCGGCGTTGACCATCGCCTCGTCCTCGCTGGCCTGATAGCTCATAAAGGTCAGGTCCGCGACGACGTGCGCGGTGGAGTTGCCGCGCAGGACGGCGCGCGTGTGGTAGATGATGTCCTCGAGCTCGACGGGGATCGTCGTCTCGTGGCCCTGGATCACATTCCCCATGCTATCGCCCACGAGGATCATGTCGATCTCGGCGCGCTCGACAAGGCGAGCGAAGGTGTAGTCGTAGCAGGTCACCATGCTGATCGGCACACCTTTTCGCCACTTCTCGAGGAGTCCCCTGGTCGTCTTGCGCATCTGCTTGCCTCGTCACTGCGTCCTCAAAGAGCCGCCCAGCGCGGCCTCGCGGTATTCTCGCGCGCCTTCTTTCGATGTCAACGCCCGTTTTGACTCACCGCGTCATCAAGCGAAAGAAAGCGAAGAAAATGACCTCCGAAACCGAGCGAATTTCTCCTGGATTTGACGCCGAAAAGGGACCTCGAGAAACTACATAAACAACTTCACCACACAAACACTGCAAACCCATTCAGCACAAAATAACATTTCATTATACCAACCCAGCAACCGCTTATTCACGAATGAAGACGGCCCTCGACCCACCCTCGGTCGTGCCATCTCCGAGCTGTCCATGGCGCCTCTCCCCCCAACACCAGACCTCTCCAGACGCTTTCAACGCGCAAGTGTGCGCATCCCCGATGGCGACTTGCTCGAACTCCCCCTCCAGGCCCTCAGGCTCGATCGGCGCGAGCACATCCTCGGTGTTGCCATCGCCGATGCTGCCGTAACCATTGTAACCCCAACAACGCACGCTCCTGTCTTCGAGCAAGGCACACATGTGGCTGTCACCTATGACCAGATCCCGGACGCCAGCAGTGAGCCCCGAGACATCGCCGGGGACGAGGTTCCCCTCGGCGTTGTTATCCCCCATCTGACCTGTGCCTCCAAAACCCCAGCACTCGAGGCCGCCCGATTTCGTCAACGCGCAGTTGTTGGAGGCGCCGACAAAGAGCGCTCGCGCGCCTCCCTCCAGACCTCGCACATCGACCGGCTTGTTCCGCCGCTCCTCGGTGCCATCGCCAAGCTCGCCCTCGTGGTTAGCGCCCCAACACTTGACCTCGCCGGACGCCATCAACGCACAGGTGAAGTGGTTGCTCGCCACGACATCCGCGACCCCGGCACCGAGACCGATGACATCCGTGGGCGTCAGGAGCTCGATCTTCGAGGCGTCATCGATCCCGCCCTGACCTCTGTTGTTCCAACCCCAGCACTTGACGCCTCCAGACTCGAGCAACGCGCACATGTGAAAATCACCGAGTGAGACCTTCGCGACGCCAGACGTTAACCCTTTGACGTAGCCAGCTTTTCTGTCTCCCTCGATGCGCCCTCGGCCAAGCTGACCGTAGCTGTTGTCTCCCCAACACTTCACCCCTCCAGACTCGAGCAACGCACACGTCAGCTGCGCGTCGAGCTCGAGGCCAACGACCTCGCCGCGCTTCAAGCCAGGGACCGTGAAAGGTTTCGTGCGGTTTGTCGTGGTGCCATCGCCGACCTGGCCAAAGACATTCCACCCCCAACACTTCACCACGCCGGACGCGAGCAGCGCGCAGTTGTGACCATGACCCGCCACGAGCTGGACGACGCCAGCCTCCAATCCAGGGACATCCGTGGGGACCGGGCGCGCATCCTTGGTGCCATCGCCGAGCTGCCCGAAATGGTTGCCTCCCCAACATTTGACGCCCCCCTTCTCGGTCAGGACGCAGTTATGAGAACCTCCGGCGACCAGCGCGCTGGCCACGACACCTTCGAGGCCAAGCACTTTCGATGGCCTCGAACCGCCATTCCCGAGTCCATCTCCAAGCCGCCCATTGCTCTCGTTCCCCCAACACTTGATGCGATCATCCTGCATCAGCGCGCAGCCATTGCGCCCGCTGATGCTTATGCTCTCCACGCCAGCCTCGAGGCCAATCACCTCGGTGGGAGAGGCCCTGTTCTCGGTCGTACCTTCGCCGAGTTGACCCGCCGCGTTTTGCCCCCAACACTTGACCTTGCCTGATTCGAGGAGCGCACATGCGTGCTCCTCGTAGTAGGTCGAGGTCAAGGCGACCTCGCGCACGCGACCTCCAAGACCCACAACCTCGACAGGTCCTGCGCGCTCCTCTTCGGTCCCGTCCCCGAGCAGCCCCGTTTCGTTTCGCCCCCAACACTTGACCTTGCCAGAAGACATCAACGTGCAGTTATAGGCGCTACCTGCGACAACCCTGGAAACATCATCGCCCAGGCCAACGATCCTTGCTGGCGAGGTGATGGCCTCCTCGTTCCCGGCGTTGATCTGGTTATGGGAGTTCCATCCCCAACACTTGACCTCTTTCGACGCCAACAAGGCGCAGACGTGTTTGTGACCAGCGGCGAGCTGCGTCACGCCCCCATCGAGCCCCGCCACATCTACAGGGAGCTTGACCCATGTGTTGTTCCTTTCGCCGCTCCCGAGTTGCCCTGACTCATTGGCCCCCCAACACTTGACCCCTCCAGACTCGAGCAATGCGCACGCAAAATCAGCGCCGAGCACGAGATCGCGCACGCCCCCATCGAGCCCCTCTATATCCAGTGGCGAGGAGCCAGAGCTCGCGGCTCCATCATCAGAATCTCCGGCGTAGTTTCGACCCCAACACTTGACCCCCTTCGAAGCCATCAACGCACACGCGAAGTTTTCCTCGACAAACAGCCTGGCGACGCCCTCATCCAAACCTCGAACTCGAACCGGAGAAGACCTGTGCTCGGTCGTTCCGTCGCCAAGCTGGCCGTAAGTGTTCTCGCCCCAGCACTTGACGCCGCCTGTGTCCAACAGGACGCAGGTGTAGCTCCCCCTGGCGCGCTCTCCCACCTCGATCGAGCGAACGCCAGCCTCCAGGCCAGGGACTCGCGTAGGCGTGAGGCGCTCTTCGACGGTGCCATCTCCGAGCTGCCCGAAACCATTCCCGCCCCAACATTCGACCTCGCCGAGCGTGGTCAACGCGCAAGTGTGCCACTCCCCCACGGCGACCTGGCGAGGTCGCGGGGTCACAACCCTGGCGTCTTTCTCCGCCTCTTCTTGCTCTCCCTGCCTGTCTTTCGCGACCCCCTCTCCTCCCGAGACAGCCTCCCCGGCAGTGACCTCTGAGACCTCTCGTGTGCCGGGAGGCTGGTTGCCCTTCTGACAGGACGTGGCGAACGCCACGCCAAAGCAGCAGAACACAAACAGGAACGCTTCACGTCGCGCCATAAGGCAAGCTCCTCGAACAAAAGTCATTTCACATAGCAAACGCTATTCTGAGGGACTCTCGCAGAGAGTCAATCACACAACCGATCGCCATCCACAGCCAACAACCTAGAATTTGCGATAAAACCCAATCTATCGAGATAAACACCAACCATTCTGGCGCTCACAAAGGAAGGCGAACGCTCCTGACGAGAGCGTACGACGTGCCCCGAAGTTTCGCGCACGAGGAAGACATCGACTGCCCTGAGAGGCTCACGAAACAAGGATGGCAGGCTTGTTGCAATTCTCTCCGTTCGTTCGTCGAGAAGACCGATACGACCGAAAAGACGATGAGGTTGAAAACAATGCTGCTTACCATCTCCACGACCCATGACGACGACCCGACAAGGCTCGGGTATTTGCTCCACAAACACCCGGACAGGCTGCAACACTTCGAGCTGCCGTTCGGTCAGGCGCATGTCTTCTACCCCGAGGCAAACGCGTCGCGCTGTACCGCCGCGCTGATGCTATCGATCGACCCCGTGGCGCTCGCGCGTGGCGGCGATCACCACCGCCCAGGACATCAGCTCTGGCCCTACGTCAACGACCGCCCCTACGTGGCCTCCTCGTTTATGAGCGTGGCCATTTCGCGCGTGTTGGGCACGGCGCTCTCTGGAAACTGCAAGCCCTACCCGGAGCTCGCGAGCACGGCGCTCCCGCTTACATTCGAGCTGGCCGTGCTCCCCTGCCGTGGCGGCGCCTCCTTCCTGCGCGAGCTGTTCGAGCCGCTCGGCTACAACGTCGACGCGAAAGCCTGCCCGCTCGATGAAGATCCCTCCTTTGGTTGGGGCGAGAGCCCCTTCTACAAGGTCACCCTGCAGAGCGATAAACACACGCTCTCGCAGGCGCTCTCACATCTGTATGTGCTCATCCCCGTGCTCGATGATGACAAGCACTACTTCATCGGTCATGACGAGGTCGAAAAGCTGCTCCGCCATGGCGAAGGATGGCTCGAGCAACACCCGATGCGCGAGGCGATCACGCGCCGCTACCTCGAACGCAGAGGTCGCCTCGTGCGCGCTGCGCTCGCCAGGTTGTCCGAGGAAGAGGACGAGCCCGACACACAAAAGAGCAAGCCCGACACGCAAGAGGATGAGGACGCGCCGATCAAGCGCACGCTGCACCAGGATCGCCTCGATATCGTGAATCGATGGCTCGTGGAGTCAGGCGCAAGGACGGTGCTCGACCTCGGGTGCGGCGAGGGAAAGCTGCTGCGACTGATGCAGCGCACCGGGCAGTTCGAGCGCATCGCCGGGGTGGATGTTTCCTCGCTCGTGCTCGAGCGCGCCGAGCGCAAACTTCGCCTCTCACAGCTCTCGCCGGAGCAGCGCGAGCGCTTCTCGCTCTGGCAAGGCTCGCTCACCTACCGCGATCGACGCCTCGAAGGCTTTGACGCGGCGGCGCTCGTGGAGGTCATCGAACACCTCGAGCCCGAACGGCTCCCCGCGCTCGAGCGCGCAGTGTTCGAGTTTGCCAGGCCCACCACTGTGATCGTGACCACGCCCAACGCCGACTACAACGCGCTCTTCGAGTCTCTCCCCGCCGGAGAGTTCCGTCACACAGATCACCGCTTCGAATGGAGCCGCGAGGAGTTCTCCTCCTGGTGCGATCGCGTCGAGGCAAACCACGGTTACAGCGCGCGCATCCTGCCGATCGGTCCTCTCGACGAGGACCTCGGCGCGCCTTGCCAGGCCGCCATCTTCACCCTGAACACGAGCGAGAAAGGAGGTCAGGCGTGAGCAACCTCGAGACCACAACCATCCCCGAATTCTCCATGGTCGTGCTGATCGGCGCCTCGGGCGCCGGGAAGTCGACCTTTGCCAACAAGCACTTCCTCCCCACCGAGGTCCTCTCCTCTGATTATTGCCGCGCGCTCGTCTGCGATGACGCCAACAGCCAGGAGGCCACCGGCGATGCGTTTGATTTGCTCCACTACATGCTCGAGAAGCGATTGCATCGACGCAGGCTGACCGTGATCGATGCAACCAACGTCCAGCACACCGGGAGGAAATCACTGATCGATGTCGCCAGGCGCTACCACTGCCTGCCGGTGGCGATCGTGCTCGATGTGCCCGAGAGCGTCTGCCACGCGCGCAACCAGCAACGCCCCGATCGCGACTTCGGGCCGCACGTCGTGCGCAAGCATCGAAAGGATCTCAAGCGCTCCCTCAAGCACCTCAAGCGCGAGGGCTTCCGCAAGGTGATCCGCTTGAAATCCGTCGAGGAGATCGAAGCCTTCGCCATCGAGCGCGCGCCGCTCTGGAACGATCGCCGCGAACTCTCCGGTCCGTTCGATATCATCGGTGATGTGCACGGTTGCTTTGACGAGCTGGCCGATTTGCTCGGGCAACTCGGCTACGTCATCGCTCCGGGAGGATCGATCGAGCAAGGTTACCGAGTCACCGCACCCGAAGGACGCACGGCGATGTTCGTGGGCGATCTCGTGGACCGAGGGCCCGCGACGCCGGAGGTCTTGAGCCTCGTGATGAGCATGGTCGAGCAAGGATCGGCGATGTGCGTGGCGGGCAACCACGACGTCAAGCTGTTGAAGGCGCTGCGCGGCAAGAAGGTCGCGCTAAAGCATGGGCTGGATCGCTCGATCGAGCAACTCGACGCGTGCTCACAGGCATTCCGCGAGCGCGCCGCCGACTTCCTCGACGGCCTCATCAGCCACTACATGCTGGCTGATGGCGCGCTGTGTATCGCGCACGCGGGCTTGCGAGAGGATCTCCAGGGGCGCGCCTCGGGGCGCGTGCGCAGCTTCGCGCTGTATGGTGACACCACTGGAGAGCGAGACGAGCTGGGGCTGCCGATCCGGCTGGACTGGGCGGCGAGCTACAGGGGGAAGGCGACTGTGGTCTACGGGCACACGCCGACGGGCTCGCCGGAGTGGGTCAATGATACGATTTGTCTGGACACGGGCTGCGTGTTTGGCGGCTCACTGAGCGCACTTCGGTGGCCTGAGCGAGAGATTGTCTCGGTGGATGCGCGCGACATGTACGCCGAGCCCGCGCGTCCGCTCGAGACCTCGAGCGGGGCAGAAGCCACCGAGCACCCGAACATGCTCGACCTCGAGGATGTCACCGGCAAGCGCGTGGTGCACACGACCCTGCGCGAGCGGATCACGGTGCAGGCCGAGCGCAGCGCCTCTGCGCTCGAGGTGATGAGCCGCTTCGCCGTCGATCCGAGGTGGTTGATTTACCTGCCACCGACCATGGCCCCGAGCCCGACGAGCAAACGAGAAGGGATGCTCGAGCATCCCTTCGAGGCGCTCGAGACTTACCGCCAGGATGGCGTCTCGCAGGTCATCTGCGAGGAGAAGCACATGGGCTCGCGCGCGGTGGTGATCGCGCTGCGCGACCCGGAGGTCGCGCGCAGCAGGTTCGGCATGACCGAACCTGCGCCGGGCATCATCTACACGCGCACCGGGCGGCGCTTCTTCAAGAGTGAGTCCGAGGAGCACGCCATGCTCGGCGCGGTTCGCGACGCGATGGAGGCGGCAAACCTGTGGGAATCACTCGAGACGGACTGGGTGTGCCTCGACTGCGAGCTGATGCCATGGAGCGCCAAGGCGCAGGCGCTGTTGCGCTCTCAGTATGCGCCCGTGGGGCTGGCAGCCAGGCTCTCGAGCGACGCCGCGCTCGACGCGCTCTCGATGCTCCAGGAAAGGGGCGTCGACGCCAGCGCGCTCGCAGACCAGATGAGCCAACGCCAACAACACGCGCTGGCCTTCACACGAACCTGGAAGAACTACTGTTGGGAGGTCGACGCGCTCGAGGACTACCGACTCGCCCCATTCCACCTGCTCGCGAGTGAGGGGCGCACGCACATGGATCGCGATCACCGCTGGCACATGAAGACGCTCGGCGCCTTGTGTGAGGCGGATACTTCAGGGACGTTGTTTTTAACGCGCCACAAGATCGTGGACCTCTCGGACGAGGTTGCCTGTCAGGAGGTCATCGACTGGTGGGAGGAGCTGACGCGAAGCGGCGGTGAGGGGATGGTCGTCAAGCCGATCGACTTCATCGCGAGCGGCGCGCGAGGGGTATTGCAGCCTGCGGTGAAGTGCCGTGGGCGCGAGTACCTGAGGTTGATCTATGGCCTCGACTACACGCGCGAAGAGCACCTCGAGAGGTTGCGCTCGCGAAACCTCGGGCGAAAGCGCAGCCTGGCACTGCGAGAGTTCGCGCTGGGACACGAAGCGCTCGAACGCTTCGTGGCAAATCGCGGCGTGAGAAAGGTCCACGAGTGCGTGTTCGCCATCCTCGCGCTCGAGAGCGAACCTGTAGACCCGAGATTGTAACCTCGAACAAGTGACGGATAGCTCGAATCAAGGAAGACACATCTTCCTTGATTGTGAGAAGCTCGAGTTGGACAAAACCCAAAACAACCGAGCCTCATCATGCAAAGCACAAGACCTGCGTGCGTTTTCACGCCTTCCGTCAAGACAAAGCTGCTGCTCGCTGCGGTCACAATGCTCGTCGCGAGCGCGTGTGGCCCAGACGAGACCAACACGACGGACTCCAACCAGTCGACGAACAACTCGACGACGACAAACAACACCGCGGCCAACAATACTGCCGCCAATAACACCGCTGCCAATAACACCGCTGCCAATAACACCGCAGCAAACAACACCGCAGTGAACAACACAGCCGCCAATAACACCGCGGCGAATAACACCGCCAACAGCACGACACCTCCCGAGTGCACCGAGGATGCCGCGTGCGACGACGGCGATCCTTGCACCGTGAACACATGCTCGGAGGCTGGCGAGTGCGTGACAGCGCAAGCCGCAGATGGTGCGGTGTGTGATGATGGGGATGCCTGTACTCAGGCAGACACATGTCAGGCGGGCGTCTGCACAGGCGCCGACCCTGTCGTATGCGAAGCATCCGATCAATGTCATGGCGCAGGAACCTGTGATCCCGAGACGGGGCTCTGTTCTGATCCCGAGCTCGAGGATGGCACCGCGTGTGATGATGGCGATCTGTGCACACAGGCAGACACCTGCCAGGCAGGCGCTTGCACGGGCGCTGACCCCGTTGTCTGCACGGCCTCGGATCAGTGTCACGACGTAGGCGTTTGCGATCCCGCGACGGGGACGTGCTCGG
Organism: Myxococcota bacterium; assembly: GCA_036155555.1. GTDB lineage: Bacteria > Myxococcota_A > Bradymonadia > Bradymonadales > Bradymonadaceae > JAYZVO01. The sequence continues at coordinate 13,870 of JAYZVO010000162.1, read as the reverse complement.
ACCCGGCGTTGCCCGACGACACCAGCTGCGATGACGGAGACGCCTGCACGCAAACCGACACGTGTCAGGCAGGCGTCTGCTCCGGCGCTGACCCTGTCGTCTGCGCAGCATCAGACCAGTGCCACGATGTAGGCGTGTGCGACTCTGCGACGGGAACCTGCTCGGACCCGGTATTGCCCGATGATACCGGCTGCGACGATGGCGATCTGTGCACGCAGGCGGATACCTGTCAGGCAGGCGTTTGCACGGGCGCTGACCCCGTTGTCTGCACGGCCTCGGATCAGTGTCACGACGTAGGCATGTGCGATCCTGCGACGGGGACGTGCTCGGACCCTGCCCTGGCAGACGGCACTCCATGCGAGGATGGCGACCTGTGCACCAACGCGGATACCTGCACCAGCGGCGTTTGTCAGGCTGGCGCGCCGACGGTATGCACGGCCTCGGATCAGTGCCATGGCGCGGGCGTCTGTGATTCGGCGACGGGGACATGCTCGGACCCGACGTTGCCTGATGGCACCGCGTGTGATGACGGCGACCTGTGCACGCAAACCGACGCCTGCCAGACTGGCGTCTGCTCGGGCGCTGATCCAGTTGTCTGCACGGCCTCGGATCAATGCCATGGCGCGGGCGTGTGTGACTCGGCGACGGGGACATGCTCGGACCCACCTGTCGCCGATGGTACGCCGTGCGATGACAGCGACCTGTGCAGTGAGAACGATCAGTGCGTCGCGGGGATTTGCGAGGCCACTCCCGTCGTGTGTATGGCGTCAGGAGAGTGTACCACCGCCGGGACATGCGATCCTTCCACGGGCGTTTGTGACAACCCTCCTCAGCCTGATGGGACGATGTGCGGCAACTCGGGGACCTGTGACATGGGCTCCTGCCAGCAAATCATCGCGCAACAGGACTTCGAGGTCACGCCCGCAGGCCCCGTCTGGAGCTACACCGGCACCCCGAACTTCATGGAGGGCTTCACGACCGCCAACGCCACACCAGCGAACTCCCCGATCGGTATTGGAGGTTCGCGTGCATGGCACCTGGAAGCGGTGAGTTCCGGCCTCACGTTGGAGTTTGCCAACCAGCAGATCCCAGCCGGAGCAGCCTCCAGGCTCCAGTTCAAGCTGGCCGCGATGAACCTCACGGGGACCACGGGTGGCCCGGATTACCTGGACTACGTGCTCGTCGAGATCAGCACGGATGGGGGCGCGACCTTCTACCCGCGCGTTCGCGTGCGCGGCTCGTCGGCGAACAACTGCTCCTGGTCTTACAACGCCGCGACGACCGCCTCGGTGCCGCACTTGCCGATGACCGAAGAGCTCTTCCACCCCCAGAACTCAGGGCTGCAAGAGATCGAGGGGATCTCGACGGTCGAGGTGACCTTCCCCAACACCGTCACCCAGGTCGCCGTCCGCATCACGATGCGCTCGAGCATCACTACGGATGACTGGCTCCTCGATGATCTCGTCCTGTACGCCGAGTGATTCTTACTTGAACGCGCCAGGGCGGCGCGCAAAAGAAGGGGCCGCAAAATTTATGTGGACGGTTTTTGATACCGAAAACCGTCCACATAAATTTTGCGGCCCCTTCTTTTGCTAAAGCACCGAAGCGCTGGTGGTCCGCTCAGCTCTCAGGGCCGACGTAGAACCACTGCTCGTCGATCGCCTCGAAGCGCGCGCGCTCGGTGGCGGTGGCCTCGTGCTCGGGCTGCTCGAGCTCGACCGAGTAGGTCACCCAGGAGACTCTGTCCTGGAGCTGGACCTCCTGGATCTCGAGCTCTCGAAAGCTCGTCTGTCGCGTGGCGCCCATGAGCTCTCGAAACCACTCGGCGCGATCGCGCTGGAAGTCTTCGCTGTCCGGGTGCGTGGTGTCGATGATGAAGTCGATCTCCTCGAACGCATAGGCGCTAAAGCGCGCGCGCAGCAGCTCGAGCGCATCCTCGGGAGCCTTCTCACCGCGATGAAAAGGCGCGCAGCACTCGCCATAGTGCACGCCGCTCGCGCACGGACATGGCTTGTTCTCGAGGTCGCCGGGGCTCGTGCCGATCTCGGCGCGCTTCTGTCGTTTCTTTCGTCCCATCTCTTTTCACTCCTTGCTCGCGGCCCACTCGAGCAGCGTCTGTCCGACCTCGGGTTGATCCTGGTAACTCTCGAAGCGCGTCGCCCAGGGGCCATAGGCAAAGATCGGCACGAAGTTGGCCGAATGCGGCCCTGAAATCTGCGTCTTGTTGTGCGCCGCTTGCGGCAACCAGCCATATTGAAGCAACAGCTTCGGCGGCCTGTAGTCTCCTTGCAGGTCGGAGCGATCGAGCCCTTCTCCGCGATGGATCTTGGCAGTCGGGACAGGCAAATCGATAAACTCGAAGTCACCGCCACACCGTTTGGCCACGCCGCACAGATTCTTGGCAAAACCATAGTGATTGTCGAGCAAGCTCAGCGTGTGGTCGTGATCTGCGGTTACGATCACGAGCGTATCCCCCTGAGCCCTGGCAAACTCGAGCGCTGCGGCGACGGCGCGATCGAAATCAGTGATCTCGTCGATCAATCGCTGACCTCGCTCGAGGTCGTGTTGCGCCCAGTCGATCTGGCCCCCTTCGACCATGAGGAAGAAGCCAGTGTTCGCGCCCGAGAGCGTGCTGATCGCGCTGCGCGTCATCACCTCGAGCGACGGCACCTCGGCGTCCTCGACCAGGCGATCTGGCGCAGCAGGTAACCCCTTCGGCGCGAGCAACCGGAGCACGCGCCTGTCCGAAGGCGCAGGCTGATCCTCCCATTTGGTCGAGTAATACACACCTTGCTTACGAAGGTCCGCGATCAACTCCTCGGAGAACTTCGACTCGCCGCCGCCAAAGGCCACATCCACGCCATCACTGCCGGGGACGCGAGCGGGCATATCGACGAAGAAGCGGGCGATCTTTTCCTCTTCACCGCGACTGGCGTGGTGAGCATAGAAAGACGCTGGTGTTGCGTGCGTCAAGGTCGTCGAGGTCACGAGCCCCGTCTTTAGCCCCATCGCCTCCGCTTGCTCGAGCACAGACATCGACGGCACGAGGTCGCCCCCTTCGCTCGCCGGGACAACCCCCACCGAGCCATAGCGCGTGCGCTTGCCTGTAGCGAGCGCCGTGGCGGTCGCGGCAGAGTCATTGACCACCCTGTCTGTCCCATGCGTCGAGACGAGCCCCTTGACGGGCATCCCCATCATGGCCGACTCACCGGAGGCGTAGTAACCCACGGTGACAGCAGCCACGCCCATCCCATCGCCCACGAGCAGGATCACATTGCGAGGTCGCTTCGCGCCAAAGGTGTCCTGCTTGTTCTCGAGCATGGCGAGATCCACCGGCGAGAGCATCCCTGGCTTCTTTGCCTTGAGGATCGCGGCGCGCAAGAAGCTGCCGAGATCCGCGTTGTCTTGCACGCGCGCAGCGAGCAAGTCAGCGCCGACCCCTTCGGCAAACAAAGGCACCATCGCGGCGGTATGCGTGGCGAAAAAGCCACCACCTTCCCACATGCCGCGCGAGGCGATCGAGAGGAACCCGAAGCTTGTCTGCAACGCATCGACGGGACCTTCGGCAGGACCGAAGGTCTTCTTGTCACCGAGCGCGACCGCCTCGATCGGCGCGGGATACTCCGCCTTGCCATCCTTTGACGCGACGCTCTGCGTCGCGGCCTCTTCTCCGCCAAGAAGCGCCATGTACTTGCTGGTGCTCGGCTTATCCAGGACGGACAAACCGCCCGTTTCGTGGTCGGCGGTCACGACAACCAGCGTATCATCACGGCCCGCGGCGTACTTTCTGGCGACGCCGATCGCCTCGTCGAAGTCGAGCAGCTCTGCGATGGTTCCAGGGCCATCCATATCGTGCTCTGCCCAATCGATCTGGCTCCCCTCGACGAGCAGGAAGTAACCCTCGGGGTTGTCATGATCGAGGGTTTTCAAGGCAGCATCGGTGAGCTCGGAGAGCGACATGATGCGTCCTCCCTCGAGCATCGGAGGCATATCCTTCTCGTGGAGTAGACCGACGAGTTTATCGGCCTTGCCTGTAGCGGCCTCGAGCTCAGCGCGCGTGGTCGCGATGGTATAGCCATTGCCCTTCATCTCGGCCAACAGATCCTTTCCATCCTTGCGCTTGGAGAAGAAATTGCTGCCCGCGCCGAGCAAGACATCGACCCCATAGGTCGACATATCGAGCGCGATCTCCTCGTAAGAGCTGCGATGCTCGCGGTGAGAAGCAAAGGCTGCGGGGGTCGCGTGAACGATCCTCGATGTGGCCACGAGCCCGCTCTTCCAACCTGCGGCGCGCGCGGCGTCGACCATGGTGCTCAGGTGATGTGTGTGATCCGCCTCTTGCTCCTTGGTGGTCCCAGGCTTGACGCTGACCCCCTCGAAGTGGGTCTTGTGCCCGGTGGCAAAGGCCGTGGCGCTGGCAGCAGAGTCCGTCGTCACATATTCGAACTCGTGCGTGCGAATGAGCGACATATGGGGCATCTGCATCATCTCGAGCGGCGCGCCCTTGGCATAAGCGCCCGCGGTGACCGCGGGCACCCCCATCCCATCACCGATGAAGAGGATGATGCGCTTTGGCGCCTTGTCGAGCTTGAAGGTCGCAGCGCTGGTCCCCGGCGCGGTGTAGACGATGTCGTTCTTTTTTGAAGAAGAGGACTCGGTGACCTCCTCCTTCTTCTCTTCATCTCTGGTGCTCTTTTTGGAGCACCCGGAAGAAAGCACCAACCCGGTCAGGGTCAACAACAGGAGGGAACGCACGGCACAGTTCATGGATCATCCTCGTGGATGAGGGAAAACAACGGTAGCGATTGGAGCCCACGTCACTCGAACGAGCAAGGCACAAGTTGGTGACAGGGCGAGAGGATCTCACTGAACAGGTTGCGTCAGGACGCGAACGCTATCCGGGATGCCGTGGGTGGACTCGATCTCGGAGACGACTTGAGGATCGACGTTGGTGGGATCGAGCAAGATGTAGATGACAAAGAGGTGCGTCTTCACGCCGACATCGCCAGCAGCGTAAGCCTGCTCGAGCACAGCGTTGCGGCGAGCCTGGAGGCTCATGTTGATCATCTGCCAGGAGACGTTGGTGCCTTGAACGAGCAGGTCGCCCTCGAGCGCCTTCTCGCTCGGGAGGTCGAGCGGATCTTCGGGCACATTGGCGATCGATTGCGCGGCGTGCTGATCATCGGAGGCAGAGACCCCGAGCCCGCGCTCTTCCTGCAACCGCTCTCTCCCATCGGGGTGAGAGATGGTGATCTTGAGCACGGACTTCCCGGTGATTGTATGTGTGGTCACGGTGTACTCGAGGTCGGAGTAGACATCCTCCTCGATGGTCTGAGGCGTATCGGCGAGTTGCTCCTTGGCGCGGATCACGCGATCGCGCTGGGAGTCGACGTTACGCAGGGCGGACTCGAGGTCAGAGCGCGCGCGGCTCAAGCTCTGCTCGGCGCCGGTGGAGGTCCCTGGCGTATCACCTTCTCTGGCGACCTGATCGGAGTAGCGCGCGATATCGCTCTGCGCCTTGGTCACGCGCTCCTCGTAGCGCGCGAGCTCCTTCTCTTCACGGAGCACATCATCCTGGCGATTCTTGTACTGGGGGTTGGGGACTTGCTTGGTGCCCGACTTGTAGCGCGCGGTCCTGGTGCTCGTGGAGCGGTTCTTGGTGAAACGCGGCGAGTTCATGGAGATGGTCGCTTCGGCGTCAGCCTCCTTGAACGCTCTCCCCTTCCCGAACTTCACATTCTGCGGAAGGTTGGCGACTTCGAGGCGCGCGGCGACGTCCTTGAACTCGGCGCCTTTCCCCTCGAGCTTGACCTTGTAGGCGGTTTGATCGAGCAACCTGCCGCGAAGCTCGTCGCGTTTTGACACGTAGGCAGGATCGAGGACGAGCTCGGACGCCTTGCTATAGAGCAACAGGGCATCGCCGAGGTTGCCCTTGTTCTCGGTCAGGAGCGCGCGGCTGGCGAGTTCTCCAGCCCAGGTCTTCTTGACGCGGGTGATCTCGGGGTCGATGGCGGCGCGATCTTCGGAGAAGGCATCGTAAACGAGCGTGAGGAGGTCGAGTGAGACAGCCCACTGCTTTTCCTCGGCGGCGTTGCTCGCGGCGAGCTGCGAGGCGCTCGAGACGTCGCGACAGAGCTGTTGGACGGCGGCCTCGTCGGGGAGGCGATCACGCAAGGCGACAGCAGCGGCGATGGCGCTCGGGTAATCCCCGGCCTCGAGGTGTGCTCGGGTCTCCTCGGTATAAACGCGCACGACAGCGGCCTTGGCGTCAGCGACCTTGACCTGTGCTTCCTCGGAGTCAGGCTTCTTGGCGAGCGCGACCTCGTATTGTTGGAGCGCAGCTTCGTACTGGCCCTGTGCGTAGAGTTCGTCGCCAGACTTGATCGCCTTGCGGTAGACACAACCCGCGAGCGTGAGCGCGAGCAACAAGAGGATCAAGAGCCTTTGGAATCTGTGCATGAGGAAAGTCCTGAGGTTGCGAAACACTGGCGTATCGCGAGCGGTCGCGAGGTGGCCTGAAGAGTTCGCGTGGTGTTCGGGTGATCGGTTTTCGACGCGCACACCTTTCCACACCGTTTCATGCGGCGCAAGTGCGCTTAAAAACAGCAAAGGCTGCCAGGATTTCCTGGCAGCCTTTGCATGAGTTCGAGCCGGGGCAGGAGACCTGCCGACGGATCACTCTTCCTCGGAGGTCGCGGCGACAGCGGTGGTAGCTGCGGGCGCGAAATCGTAGGAGATCTCGGCATCCTCGAAGCGCTCGAGGATGTAATCTGGGTAGCGGAGGCTCTCGGTGCTTTCGACGGTCGAGCCAACCCAGGAGACGCGCGAAACAGGAGCGTTATCACCGCGACGGTTGCCCATTTTGAGCACGCGGGTGTAACCGCCCTGGCGGTCGGCGATCTCTGGGCGCTTGACGAGATCATCAAACAGCTTGGAGACGAGCTCGCGGTCCTTGAGGACGGTGAGCGCCTGACGACGAGCGTGAACGGTGCCGCGCTTGCCGAGCGTGATCAGACGATCGGTGACGCTGCGAAGCTCTTTCGCCTTGGAGTCGGTGGTTTGGATGAGTTCGTAGCGGACCAACGCCTGCGCAAGGTTGTTAAAGAGCGCCTTGCGGTGCGCGGAGGTGCGCCCGAGCTTCCTGCCGGATTTGAGGTGACGCATGATAGGTTCCTTTCAAGCTAAGTCGAATCAACATGTGGCCATGGCGTCCGACCAGGCCTCCCCTAGAGGGGCGCTGGTATGACACGAAGGCGCGTTGATCTCAACGTGATTCTTTCTTGGCGAGCTCTTTGGGAGGCCAGTTCTCGAGCTTCATACCGAGCTCGAGATCCATCTCCGCGAGCAGCTCCTTGATTTCCTTGAGCGACTTGCGCCCGAAGTTCTTCGTCTTGAGCATGTCGGCTTCGGTCTTGAGGACCAGGTCGCCGATGTATTTGATGCCAGCATTTTGCAAGCAGTTAAAGCTGCGGACGCTGAGTTCGAGCTCGTCGACGGGACGAAGCAGGTTCTCGTTAAATTCTGGCTCGTCATCCTCTTCGGCGACCTCGGGCTCGAGGGACTCGTCGAAGTTGATGAAGATGGAGACCTGCTCCTTGATGATCTTTGCGGCGAAGGCAACTGCGTCCTCAGGCAGCACGGAGCCATCGGTCCAGACTTCGAGCGTGAGCTTGTCATAGTCTGTACGTTGGCCAACGCGAGCGTTGGTGATCTGGTAGTTGACCTTACGGATCGGGCTAAAGAGGCTGTCGATCGGGATCAAGCCGATCTCGTCCTCGTCGCCCTTGTTCTCATCGGCGGGCACGTAGCCACGACCACGCGCGACGGTAAGCTCCATGCGCAGGCGGCCGTTCTCACCGACGGTGGCGATCACGTGCTCGGGGTTGAGGATCTCGACGGCACCACCGACCGAGATATCGGCAGCGGTGACGACCTTGGGGCCTTCGACGTCGATGGTCACCACGCGCTCCTCGTCGCCGTGAAGCTTGAGGCGCAGCTCTTTGAGGTTGAGGACGATGTCGGTGACGTCTTCCTTGACCTCGGGGAGGCTGGTGAACTCGTGCAGAGCGCCGTCGATTTTGACCTTGGTCACGGCCGCGCCCATGATGCTGCTGAGCAGCGTGCGACGCAGCGCGTTACCGAGCGTGTTACCGTAGCCACGCTCGAGCGGCTCGCAAATAAACTTTGCGTACGTCTTCGACTTGGAGCGAGGGTCGATAACGACCTCGCGTGGCCTGATGAGATCTCGCCAATTTCGATACATCTGTGATGCCTCCACACGACCGCGCCTTCGTTTCTGGAAGGACAGCGATCGCCGTTGCGGTTTTCCGGCCACCCACGCGCGACGCTCACCTACGAGCGCACGTCTTACAGAATCCAATGAACCGGACTATGTCGTGCTAAACCTGGCAATGGGACCGGTAGCGCGAAGAGCGCGAGGTCCCTGACAGAAGAACGCGACGCAAGCTCTCGTGAGGTTCTCGAGGATGCCGTGTAAGGGCGTTGCCTCGAGCTTTCGGAGAGAATGCACCGCGTCTTGTAAGAGTCGTAACCCTTGCGTTTCGCGAATCAGACGCGGCGACGCTTGGGAGGACGACATCCGTTGTGCGGGATCGGGGTCACGTCGCGGATGCTCGTGATTTTGAACCCGGCGCTCTGAAGCGCACGCAGTGCGGACTCACGGCCCGTGCCTGGTCCCTTGAGGTTGACCGAGATTTGCTTGACGCCATGCTCTTGAGCTTTGCGCGCGCAATCCTCAGCAGCCACGCTCGCGGCGTAAGGGGTCGACTTCTTCGAACCCTTGAACCCGCGCGAACCTGCGCTCGACCACGCCAGCGCATTTCCATGCGCGTCGGTGATCGTGATCAGCGTGTTGTTGAAAGTCGCGTGAATGTGCGCGACTCCCGTCTGAATATTCTTGCGGACTTTACGCTTTCCGCCTTTCTTTGGCTTTGCCATTTCTTCGCTCCTGACACGTCGAGCGCGAGCATTCTCCTCCTTAACCAAAGGAGGAAAGAACCTCGCGAACGCGTGCGACTGGATTTCTTATCCGATGACAGAAGTCCCACCCCGGCATGGCCGAGGAAAGCTTCAGCGCTTCTTCTTACGAACCATCGCGCGACGAGGTCCACGGCGAGTGCGCGCGTTGGTGCGCGTACGCTGACCGCGAACAGGCAGGCCGCGACGGTGGCGAAGGCCACGGTAGCAACCCAGGTCGCGGAGGCGCTTGATGTCAGCGCGCTGCTGAGCGCGAAGCTCACCCTCGACCTTGAAAAGCGATTCGATCGTGTCACGGATCAGGCGAATTTCAGCCTCGGTCAACTCATCCGAGCGGGTAGCGGGGTTGATCCCGGTGCGCTCGATGATTTCCTGGCTTCGCGTTCTCCCGATGCCGTAGATGTAAGTCAGCGCGATATCGATCCTCTTACGGCGAGGAAGGTCGACGCCTGCAATACGTGCCACAGCAGTACTCCTTTCACTTCTTCGTTGCGCTCGACGCGGCTCCCGAGGAAGACCCTCTAGACGCTTGCCTCTTGCAAGCCGTCTTCTCCAAGGTCTTCGCTGCCTCCGCGGCGAACCCTATAATCTTGCCTGTAATTCAGCCCTGACGCTGCTTGTGGCGAGGGTTCGTGCAGATCACGCGAACCACGCCCTTGCGGCGGATGACTTTACAGTTTTCACACATCTTCTTGACGGAGGGACGAACCTTCATGATTTTCCTCCAAACGCCCCCTCACCCACAAACACCTCCTGTACCCGCGCCTTCTTTGACGCGCGCAGAGCATGCCGCTTTTGCGAGAGTTCGCTGATTGAATTCGTTATTTAAGAACGTTGAATCGGTCTCTTCATGGGGCGCAGAACGACACGCCCGAGCACAGAACCATCACATCACCGGGGTTTCCGTAGAGAGGGGAGACCTCGCCGCTTTTGTGTTGTCTTCTGCAAACGTGCGCGCATGCCTGCGCATCACAGGCTCACTTCGAGCGGTAAACGATCCGCCCTCGTGAGAGGTCGTAAGGGGAGAGCTCCACTGTCACCGTATCCCCAGGCAAGATCTTGATGAAGTGCATCCTCATCTTGCCAGAAATGTGCGCGAGAACCTGGTGTCCATTCTCGAGTTCAACCCGGAACATCGCGTTGGGGAGAGGTTCAATGACCTTGCCCTCGACCTCGATTGCCTCTTCTTTCGCCATAAAAAGCCTCTTCGCTTCATTCACTCGCGTGCCCCCTGTCTCTTCTTATGACAGGGGCCACATCAGCCTCTCCTCGAGCACTGCCCGTGGCGAGGGAGGCGAATTGATACATGGTCACAGGGGTGCTGTCAAGTCGATCCAACCCTTGAGCATCGCTCGACATTTCACAGCGCGCGTCGCCCCCTCAAACAAGCGCTTCTTCGATCGCCGAGAGAACCTCGGCTGGCGTGCGCTCGCCATCGATATCGACCAGATTCCCACGGCTTCTGTAGAAGTCGATCAGGGGCGCTGTCTTGCTCTCGTAAGCCACGAGCCTCGCCTTGATCGCCTCGGGCTGATCGTCGGCGCGCTGCACGATCTCACTGCCGCACTTGTCACACACGCCCTCGACGCTCGGCGCGCTGTAGGCCACGTGATACGTCGCGCCACAATTAAGGCACGCGCGACGCCCCGCGAGGCGCTCGATCAGGACCTCGTCAGCCACCTGGATGTTGAGCACGACCTCGAGCACGACGCCCATGTTCGCGAGCGCCTCCGCCTGCTCGACGGTGCGAGGGAAACCATCGAGGATAAACCCACCAGCGACCTCGGGATCTTTGAGGCTCTCCTCGACGATGCCGATCACGACCTCGTCAGGGACAAGATCGCCGCGATCCATATACTCGGCCGCCGCCTTCCCGAGCTCGGTGCCCTTCTTCTTGGCGGCGCGCAACATGTCGCCAGTCGAAATCTGAGGGATTCCGAGGTTCGCAGCCAGCTTCTGTGCCTGCGTTCCCTTCCCTGCTCCGGGAGGTCCCAACATCATCAACTTTGTCTTTGCCATGGTCTATCCTCTCTTTCTCTCGAGATTGCTGTCAGTCGGGCTACTTCATGCCACATACGTTCGAAACTGGCAAAGCCAAGAAGCGAAGAGAGGGTGGATCACAGCCTGTTGTAAAGACTGCGATCCACCCTCTCTTCGTTTCTTGTACCAGATCCCTAAAAGGACATCAGGCTTCGTCGTCGCGCTCGCGACCCTTGATCCCGCGCCCAGCCGAAGACGTGACCATCTGGCCAATGTCGTCGTAGTGTCGCGTGAGCAAGTGGTTCTCGATCTGCCCCACCGTATCCAGGCCGACGCTGACAACAATCAGCAGGCTCGTTCCTCCAAAGTAGAAGGACACGTTCAGGTAATCCTGAAGGAGGAAGGGGAGGATACAGACGGCCGAGATGTAAACGCTCGCGGCCACCGTCAACTTCGTCATCACCTCGTCGAGGTACTCGGCGGTCTTCTTACCAGGGCGGATGCCCGGGATGTATGCTCCGCTGCGGCGCAGGTTGTCTGCGATATCGACGACGTTGTATTGCGTCGAGACCCAGAAGAAGCAGAAGAAGACGTTGAGGATGACGTAGATGACCGTGTAGCGCCAATCACCCGGCATAAGGACCACTTGCACCAGCTGACCGATCTCATACTCCTGGAAGTAGGACGCGATCGTGGTGGGGAAGACAAGGAACGAGGACGCGAAGATGGGAGGCATCACGCCTGCCATGTTGAGCTTGAGCGGGAGGTTGTGCTGCTGGCCGCCGTAGATACGACGCCCGACCATACGCTTCGCGTACTGGAGCGGGATGCGCCGCTGCGCGCTCTCCACGTAGACAATGAACGCGGTCACCGCCAGGGCGACGCCCACGATCAAGACCACCTGGAAGATCTCCATCGCGCCCGAGTCAAACTGTTGATAGGTGTTGAAGACTGCCGTGGGGAACATCGCGATGATACCCGCAGTAATCAACAGAGAGATGCCGTTTCCAAGACCATGTTCGGTGATCTGCTCACCGAGCCACATCATGAACACGGCCCCCGTGGTCAAGGTCAAGACGGTCATGAGCCGGAAGCCCATATCCGCCTCGAGCAAGAGCCCCGGGCTCCCCTCGTTCAGGTTGATCAGGTAGGCCGAGATAAAGAACCCCTGGACCAAGCTGAGCAACACGGTGCCGTAGCGCGTGTATTGCGTGAGCTTCTTCTGTCCTGACTGCCCCTCGCGCTTGAGGCGCTCGACGGCAGGCATCACCACGGCCATCATCTGCATGATGATCGAGGCCGAGATGTAGGGCATGATCCCGAGCGCGAAGATACTCATCAACTGAGTCGCGCCGCCGGTGAACAGATCCAACAAACCGAGGATGCCGCCACCGCCGCCACCAGAGACGAGCTTGGTCAGCGCCGTCCTGTTCACCCCAGGCACGGTGATAAACACACCAACGCGGTAAATGGCCAACAAGGCCAGGGTGAAAAACAGGCGTCGCCTGAGTTCTGGGATCTTGGTGATGTTCGAAAACTTACCAAACACGTCTTAACCCTTTGCGCCAACGCGCCCTCGCCATCCGCGACATGCGGAGGGACCGAGCGCGCGGTCTCCATGCTCTGGCTTTTATCGGTCGACCTTCGTCAGGCTCGAGCTTTCCTGGGCCGCCTTTACGAGAGCGACCACCGAAAAACAAGAGCGCCAATCAGACGAAGCAAACGCCAGCGAGCGCCGAGCACGCGCCTCTGGCGAGGTCCTCACTCGAGGATCTGGGCGTGAAACATCCCAGATCCTCGAGGAGAACTCAACCCTTCACTCTTGTGCTGCCGCGTCGCCTGCTTGCGAGAGCAGATCTTGAGCGACGCCGCCAGCGGCTTCGATTTTCGTGCGCGCCGACTTGCTAAAGCGGTGCACGTTCACGGTGAGCTTCTTGGTCAGTTCCCCGTCGCCGAGGATCTTGACCGCGTCGACCTTGAGCAGGACTTCCTGACCAACGACTTCACCGCTCTCGTTCGTGACGTCGGTGAAACGCGCGGGGATAAGGCCGCGGCGAGTCAACGTCTCGAGGTTGACGGTGTCGCCATCCTCGAAGAACTTCTCGAGGTCGCGCACGTTGAGCGTGGCGATCTCTTTGGTGAAGGGGTTGGTGAAGCCGCGCTTTGGCAAACGCATCTGAAGCGGCATCTGACCACCCTCGAAGCCGGGGCGAACACCGCCGCCAGCGCGAGAGTTTTGACCTTTCTGCCCTTTGCCCGCGGTCTTGCCCCAAGTGGAGCCTGCGCCACGACCAACGCGCTTGCGGTCACGATTTGCACCTTTTGGTGCTTTGAGATTCGACAAATCCATCGGATTACTCCTCTACTTCTTCGACTTCCACGAGGTGCGAGACCTTGCTGATCATCCCACGGATTGCCGGTGTATCTTCGACGACCACTTCGTGGTGACGCCTGCGCAACCCCAGCCCCTTGATCGTCGAACGTTGACGATCGGTAGAACCGGAGAGACCTCGAACCTGTGTCACTTTGAGTTGAGCCATTTCGCTCCTCCTCCACGCTCCGTTTTGCGTGCCGCGCACGAGCCTCGTATGAGGTTGCGTCGACGTGACCGAAGTTTCGTCAAGCCTTTCAGGCTCTCGCAAACATGGTCGCCGTTTTCGCGATTGCAAGCCTTCAGGTGCACTTGGCAAAGAATCCAGGCATCTTCTTGCGAGATGCTCGGGACCGCTTGGCCTGCGCTCCTGAGGGCGCTTCTCGTGACGGGCGGCGTCGCACCGGACCGTTCATCATCTTATGATTCAGCCCGCGTGGCCTGAGCCGAGGGGGGGATTTTTTTTGTAAAAAAAGCGCCCGCCGCTCAGGGCACCCCGACATGAGGCGGGGTTGTTTAGAG
>JAYZVO010000161.1:0-32156 GCA_036155555.1 Myxococcota bacterium | reverse complement strand
TCGCGAACCCTCCGGAGCACCTGGTGAGCATCGGTCTGGGGGGGCTGCCGCCCTCCTCTGCCAAAACAAACGGGGCCGGGGTGGGCCCCCGCTGTGGGGGGGCCGACGCGGAGCGCGCGCCCTTCATCCTCGAAGGCGATCGATCCTCCGCCAGCTCCGACCGTGTGAATGTCGAGCATCGGCACGAGCAATGGGAGGTCGCCGATCGCGGTCATCTCGCCGAGCGTCGCGCCACCATCGCAGAGCGCCACATCCGTCGACGTCCCGCCCATATCGAAGGTGATAATCCTGTCGATGCCGAGCTCGCGCGCCACCGCCATCGCGCCGACCACGCCTCCGGCAGGACCGGAGAGCGCGGTGTGAACGGGGAAGCGCGAGGTGCGTTCGATGGAGGCGCGCGCGCCGCTCGACTCGAAGATCTCGATCTCATCGGCAGCGGACAACCTCGAGGATAACCGCTCCAGATAGCGCGACATCACCGGCCCCACATACGCGTTGACGCTCGTGGTGGAGGCGCGCTCGTACTCCCTGAACTCGCGCACGATCTCGGCGCTGGCGCTGACAAACAGGTCGGGGAACGCATCGCGCAAGCGCGAAGCGAGCATTAGCTCGTGCTCGGGATAAGCGTAGGCGTGGAGGAAACAGATCGCGACAGCATCGATTTCGTCGCGCCGTCGCGCGACCTCGTCGAGGATGCGACCGACCTCTTCTTCTTCGAGCGCGACCTCGACGCTTCCATCAAAGCGCACGCGCTCGCGCACACCGAGGCAATCCTCGGGGAGAATCAATGGAGGAGGTCGCCTGACCTGGAAGGTGTAAAGGTCGGGTCGATTTTGACGCGCGAGCTCGAGAAGATCCTCGAAGCCCCAGGTCGTAAACAACAAAGCTCGAGCGCCACGGCGCTCGAGCAATGCATTGGTGGCCACGGTCGTGCCGTGCACCAGCGAGAACGATTTGTCGGAAGCGTCGAGCAGCGCATGAACGCCATCCGAGATCGCTTCGGAAGGATCAGAAGGAGAAGAAAGGAGCTTGTGAACATGGAGCGCGCCCGATGTGTCGCGCGCGACGACATCGGTAAACGTTCCGCCAGTATCGACTCCGAATCGCTTCACTTCTTCTCGGCAGACGTCATGGGAAGACGCCACGCTCGACATAGACCGAGTTGATCCTCTGGAGCGCGACGGCGAAAGCAGCGGCGCGGTTGTCCACGTTGTGCTCGCGAGCAAACGAGCGCATCTCGTGGTAAGCGCGCCTCATCATGAAGTGGAGCTTGTCATCGATCTCCTTGAGTTGCCAGGCCTCGCTGCGCTTGTTCTGAATCCACTCGAAGTAGGAGACGACCACGCCACCTGCGTTGGCCATGATATCAGGGAGCACCTCGATGCCACGATCCATGAGGACCTGCTCGCCCTTGCCGGTGACAGGACCGTTGGCTGCCTCGACGATGACCTTGGCCTTGATCTTCTTGGCGACCTTCTCGTCGATCTGAAGCTCGAGCGCTGCGGGGATGCAGATATCGCAGTTGATCCCCCAGAAGTCCTCTTCGCTGATCATCTCGGCGCCGCGATACCCCTTGATGCCGCCGTTTTGACGCGTGTAGTCAGCGAGCTTGCGAGGGTTCATCCCTTCGGGGTTGTAGATGCTGCCGGTGTGATCTTGCACGCCGACGAGGATGCCGCCGAGCTTGGAGAGCAAGAGCGCGGCGAAGCTGCCGACGTTACCGAAGCCCTGAACGATGAACGAGCAACCATCGAGGCGGAAGCCGTTCTCCTCGGCCCACTCCTGGATGCAGTAAATCACGCCCTGGCCGGTCGCCTTCTCGCGCCCCTGGCTACCGCCGGAAGCGAGCGACTTGCCCGTCACGATGCGACGCTGTGCGTTCTTGTCGATCATGTTCTGGGTGTTCATGTACGTGTCCATCATCCAGACCATGATCTGAGCGTTGGTGCCCATATCTGGTGCGGGGATGTCGTACTCGGGGCCGATGTTGTTGCCCAGGTCGTGCGTGAAGCGGCGCGTGATGCGCTCGAGCTCGCCGCGCGACATCTCGTTGGTGTTCACGCGAACGCCACCCTTGGCGCCACCGAACGGAACCTCGAGCAGCGCGCACTTGTAAGTCATCAGGGCCGCGAGCGCCTTGACCTCACCGAGCGTGACATCATGGTGGTAGCGAATGCCGCCCTTGTAAGGCCCCATGATGTTGTTGTGCTGGATGCGGTAGCCCGTGAAGAGGCGGAATTCGCCAGCGTCGGTGCGGACAGGGAAGTTGACGATGATCTCGTTCTTTGGCTGACCAAGGATCGTGCGCACGTGCGGCGCGACCTCGATGGTCTTGTACGCGCGCTCGATTTGAGCGATGTGCGTGCTGAAGAACTCGGAAGGATCATCCTCTTTGTGGATGTCACTGTACTCGGCGAGCCCCTCCGTTGCCTCTTGTGGAGGAATCGCGGCTTCGCTGGTCTCTTCTTTCTTGGTCCTCTTCGACATCCTTCATCCCTCAAGCAAAGACACGCAAATCGTGCCGGGTGGTTTAGGAAGAAAAGATGTCGGGCTCGGGCCAACTCATCCGAAACGAAAGCCCCCCGACATCGCGGCTACTCATAAACAGCGATTCGAGGGGCGTCAAGCACACGATGTTACGCACTGCGTCATTTTGAGCCGCTCTCAGCCTCCTTGGCCCTCTCGGCTTCTTCCTCCTCGAACGCCTCTTCGCCACCATCGACAGGTTCGCCGGAGTCCTCTTCGACGCCCCCTTCAGGAGCGCTCGGATCTGCGCCGGAACCATCCTCTCCACCATCGCCCACGGTCTCGATCAGGGGCGTGATCGAGACGATGCGCCATGCGCCCATGAACTGGCCGACCTCGTAGGTCACGATCGCCTTCTTCCCCGAAGCCGAGGTCAACTTGGCGACGACGTTCGCGCCGGTCATGTCCGCGTAAGCCAACTGGCGCACGTCCATCGTGGAGCTCACGAGCAGATCCCCTTGCTCGTCGACAAACGTCATGAACGCCTCCATGTTCTGCTCCTTTTGCATCGTCGGAGAGAGCATGTTGTATGCGTTGCGCGTGTTCCCCGCCTGCAAGAACCCATGGAGCTGTCGCACCGCCATCACAGGAGGCTCGCCGTTGATATCGACAGGGAGCTTTTCGAGGGTGAGATCGGTGATTTTCATCGTCTCGATCCCCTCCTCGCTCGGCTCGCCCTCCTTGGTGAGTTTGATGGTCACAGCGAGCAAATGTTCGCGAGGTTCCTTCGGGAAGAAACGCACGGTGGCGCGCCACGTCTCGATCTGGCGCGCATCACTGAGCTCGTTGATATCCTTGTCCGGGCGCAAGTTATCCGAGAGCGCGACGGTGTTCTCGAGCAAGCCCTCCTTTATATAAGGAGCGAAGGTCTGCTCGAGCTTCTCGGTCGACATCTCACCGCCATAGCCTTGCGTGAACTCGCCATGCGCTGCCGACCAATCCCTGGCGCTCACCGCGGAGCCAAATGCCAGGACGGTCTGCTGCGCGCCGACGGTTTGCATCCCCGCCGTCTTGAGGTCTCCGCAACAGGAGACCGCCTTGAAGGCGCCGAGCCCGAATAAAATGGCAGTGATAAGGAGGATCGCGCCGCAGCCGATGCCCGCGATCTTGAGCCACTTGCCCTTTCCGCCGCCCGAGCCCGATGGCTCTTCGACGAAATCACTGGGAGGACCGAATGAAAGTTTGGGGCCTTGCATCATGCTTCTTCTCGATTCTTGCAGTTCACAGCACGGAGAGGGGGAGGTGCGAGCAGCATCCTCCTCGCTTCCCTTCCGAGGTCGCGCATCATTTCGAAACGGATCGTCAGGAAGATACCCGAAAAACGACCGCTTCGCATCAGCAGAGCAGCTTGATCCGTGGCCCCGCTTCGACCTGTAGGACGAAGGGAGCGCCCGGAGTCTTCAATTCACCGTCGAGTAAATAGCGCTGCTCGAAGTCGACCACGACGCGATCAAACCCAGCAGCCTCACCGCGCAGCAGTGACAGAGGCGCTCTGGCGCGCGCCAGGTCACGCGCGAGCTCGGTCAGGTCCTCTCCCCTGAGCAACCTCGCGCCCCCTTCGCGCGACATCGATAGCCCGAACAAGCTCGTGGGCAGCACGCTCGCGAGCAGGTAAGCGGGCGGCCTGGCGAGCGGCTTGCCATCGACAAGAATCCTCGCGCTCGTCGCCGCGCCATCTTTTGCGGGCGAGTTGATCACCTCGTCGGCGAGCTTCGCGGCCATCTGCCCGAGCTGCACCGCGCCAGCGATTTGCCCGCGCAGCGAAGCCTCCTGAAGATCAAAGATCGCGCCGAGGCCAAAATCGAGCGCCAGGTTCGCGTGAGGTTCGAGCGAGGACGTGACCCTCAATGTCTGGAGGTGCTTCTCCTGAAGCTTTCCTTTACGCCCCGCATCGAGGACGCGCCTGGCGCGCTTTTTTGGCTTCTCATCGAGCGCCAGCGCGGCGTCGAGGCGCGTCGGCTGCGGCGTGAAGGGGAAGAACCCGAGCGATGTCTCGTGGGAGGAAAAGAAGCGCTGGTGCAAGGTCACGAGCCACATCAAGAAGGGGACCCCGCCTTGCACGATGACGACCTCGCACTCGCGCTCGAGCAAGCGCTCGAGCGCAGCGAGCGCGCTGGCCTCGTCGTGTTGTTCGAGCGCGATCTGCTCGGCCTCCATACCCCAGCTCCAGAGGTTCTGCGCGCGCTCGTCGGCGGCATCGATCAGGACGGCGATCTTTGTCATCGAGGGTTTCCTGCAAGGGGCAACGGAGGAAGAGAGTGAGGGCAGCGCGAGGTCTGCCTCGCGCCAGAATGGAAGAAGGCGCCATACCACAAGGTAAGGCGCCCACAGTCAAGGCTGCTGACCCGAAGAGTCGGAGGAAACGGGCCAGCAATATCGCATGGGGCGCGTTCGAGAGCGCCCAAGAAGTGTTCAGAGGAGAGGCTCAGTGCTTGAGCGCCTCCTCCATGAGTGTAACGAACTTATTTTTATCGAGCTCTGTGGTCATTGTGTAGGTCACGCCATTGTCTTGCATGACGGCGACTTCGTAACCGTTGGCATTCATGAGGGCCACATCACGGCCCGAGATATTGCGAACCTTATCCGAGGGGACCTTGAGGCCATCGCCACGGAATACCATCACGCTCATGCGCGCGCCGTTGATATCATAGAGCAGATAAGCGGCTCTGCGATCCTGGACATTGGCGATTCTGGCGCCGAGCAACCTGGCCGAGTCGTGCTTGAAGTGTGGCAATCGCACGGGGAAGTCGACCTTGCCATGGAACCAGCGCGCGACTTGATCCTGGGTCCCCTGCACTTCGAGCGGGAGGTTGCCCTGATGCCAGTCGACGGTCTGTTCTATGACGGGGAGTTGCTTGCTGCTTGCTGGCGCGATGGTGAAGGCGGGGAGGAAGAGGAGGATGGCCATGGATGCGGCCAGGGGCGCTGCCCAGATCTTGCGGCGACGGCGACTCTCTGCGCGCGCTGCTTCCTGTTCTTCCAGTTGAATCTGTGCTGCTTCTTGCTCGAGCGCCGCGAGGATGTTGTGGCGCAGCGCCTGAGGGGCGCGATCTTCTTGAAGGGATACCTTGAGGTGCTGTTTGAACTGGAGTTGGAAGTCCACCTCTTGTTTGCAGGCCTCGCAATGGGCCAGGTGAGCCTCGAACTCGACTCTGTCACGCTCGTCAAATTCTCCATCGATGTAGGCATCGATAAACGGTGTGAAGTCGTCGCAGTTCATTTTCATGATATCTCTCGTCAGGAACGCAGCAGGTTCAAGGTTAAAGGTTGCATCTCACTCACCATCCTTGGCTTAAAGGGCATGTTCTCTTTGGGCCCTGCTCTCCGCTCGGGACCACACCACCGACAAATCTCATCGCGCTCTTGTGAGGGCTCCGATTTTTTGTCTCACGCCAGGATGGCTTACTACACTTCTCGGTTCATCAGGACAAGCCGTTGCATGAATCCTCATGCAGGCGGCTCATCCTATATCGCTTGTGAAACCCCACGCCAGGAAAAATCATTCCCAACCCATTACAGGGGCATGGTGATTTTACAGCGAGGGCCAAAAACGAAGCGAGCCCGGCGATGATACCCCTGGTGAGGATCATGACCGAGCTCTCTGGCTACAAAAGGAAACCGGGGGCAGTGATAACGCGCCTGTTTCACACGTATAATCACTGCCCCCGGCCCAATACTTTGTCGTATTCAATGGACACGACGAGCCGACAAGGGTCAACCAGACCCCGGGTGCTCGTCGTGAGGGCGCGCCGAGGAGTGCCTTCGAGTTGTCGTCAGATGCCAGAAGCATCGCCTTACCCCTTTGAAAGGAGTGGTTAAACGTCAACCCGTCTTCTTGCTCTTACGGTAGGTCTCGAGGTCAGCGATCTTCTCGCCCTCCCCCTCCTGACCTTCCTGCTCGATCACGCCGCGCTCGACCGCGTACTCCTTCAGGTGCGTCTGGAGCATACGGCGGCCACGGTAGAGGCGGCTCATCACCGTCCCGATCGGGCAGTCCATGATCTCGGCGATCTCCTTGTAGGCGAAGTCTTGAAGGTCCGCCAACAGGACGACCATACGAAAATCAACCGGGATCTCCTCGAGCGCCTGCTTGACCTCATCTCCGAAGAGCTTGAAGTACATTTGCTCCTCCCCCGCGATCTCGTCGATGAAGGGGTTTTGCGCAGGTGCCTCGGCGCGCTCCTGAAGCGGGCGGAAGTCCTCGTCCACGAGGAACTCCTTGCGCTTCTGGTTCTTGCGGTACCGATTGATGAACGTGTTCGTCATGATCTTGAAGAGCCACGCCTTGCAGTTCGTCCCCTTCTCATACTTCTCGAAGTAGCGGAAGGCTTTGAGCATGGTCTCCTGGACGAGATCCTCGGCATCGTTCTCATTCTTGGTCAGGCGCAACGCCGTCGCGTAGAGGGGGTCAAGGTGTGGCACCGCCTCCTCGTAGAATGCCTTGTAGAGCAACTCGTTCTTGTCTTTTCGACCAAACATCTTTCACCGCCTTGCTTAGGGGACGGGTGAATCCTTCCAGCATCCTCCGATGATTTGAGCTCGAACCTTTCCTCTCTCGAGGTAAACATTCGAACCCGCGAAGGTTCTGCTGCCGCATCACACACCTACCAGAAGTCGCCTCCTGATCTGTGCTCGTGTCCTCCATCCATGAACACGCGTGAAACGGGCCCTGCCTTGTTGGGGCGTTGGCTTTAATTTAGACGGGGTGAATATTATTTCATTCAAAGGAATTTATTTTTTCCTTCTTTCCCGCCAAAAGACTCAACCCTTTATAAAATCAAGCCTTTCACTTCTTTTAGACGCCGCCGCTTTTTTCTTTTGTGCGCGGATGACGCCCTCTCGATGTCTTTTTCTTACTGCAGCGCTCGTGCCAGATGTGCCGTACTCCTCTCATCCCCGCATAACATGCCAGGTTCATCGAAAAGCAGGCACACACCACCGCCATAAAACTTATTCCTCGAGATACGAACTTATCGAAGAGGATAGACTCTTCGCGCTTTCTCTTCTGGCTGGACCAAGAAACAAAAAACCCCGCGGGTGAGGTCGCTTCTGCAACCTCCTCACATGATGCGAGGGGTTATAGAAACAACGACGCCAGTCGGGGTGATTCTTCCCGGCGCCGCAAAGATTGCCTGCGCCGGAGAGAGGTTTCCGAGGAAACTTATTTTCCGAACGCTTCTTCGAGCGGGAGATACGGCAGCTCGAGACCTTGCGCCACCGCCTCATACGTGATGTGGCCGCCGAAGGTGTTGACGCCGTAGGCGAGCGCTGGATCGCGGCGCGCTGCTTCGACGACGCCGCGCTGCGCGAGCGAGAGGCCGTACTCGAGCGTGACGTGGTTGAGCGCGTAGGTCGACGTGCGGCTCACCGCGCCTGGCATGTTCGCCACGCAGTAGTGCACGATCCCCTCGACCTCATACGTTGGATCTTCGTGCGTCGTGGGGCGACACGTCTCGATGCAGCCCCCCTGATCGACGGCGACGTCGACGACCACCGAGCCATCATCCATCGAGCGCAGGTGCTCGCGCGTCACGAGGTGTGGCGCCTTGGCGCCAGGGACGAGCACCGCGCCGACGACGAGATCAGCGAGCGCGACCTCGCGAGAGATCGTCTCCTGGTTCGAGTGCACCGTCTGGATGCGGTTGCCAAAGATGTCGTCGAGGTAGCGGAGGCGGTTGACGTTGATGTCGAGGATCGAGACCTGCGCCCCCATCCCGACCGCCATCTTCGCGGCGTTGGTGCCGACCGTGCCGCCACCAATGATCACCACGTTGGCGCGACCGACGCCCGGGACGCCGCCGAGCAAGATCCCCTTGCCGCCCATCTCGCGCTCGAGGCAGCGCGCGCCGACCTGGATCGCCATACGACCGGCGACCTCACTCATCGGCTCGAGCAGAGGCAGGCGCCCATCAGGCGTCTGGATCGTCTCGTAGGCGACCGCAGCGATCTGCTTCTCGATGAGCACGTCCGCCAGCGACGGCACCGCCGCGAGGTGGAAGTATGTGTAGACGAGTTGGCGAGGCTTCATGCGCGCGTACTCGGCCTCGAGCGGCTCCTTGACCTTGACGATCATGTCAGCCACATCCCAGACCTCTTCCGCCGTGTCGAGGAGCGTGGCGCCCACAGCGAGGTAAGCCTCGTCCGTGATCGCGCTTCCCTCTCCTGCTCCTTTCTCGACGAAAACCTCATGTCCACGGCGCACGTACTCCGCCACGCTCGCTGGAACGAGGCCCACGCGATACTCGTGGTTCTTGATCTCTCTCGGCACTCCGATCTTCATGACACCTACTCCTCGGTGCTCGAATCACAATGATGCGCCAGTCTTCACATCTGGCGCAGGCACAGGGTGGAGTCTTAAAGCACCATTTCGACCGCATGACAAGGGGTCAATCATGACGCGGTGCGCCATCGATATGCGCGCGCCGAGAGGTCGCTCAGGGCGTCTCGCGCAGGACTTGCTCGAGCGGCAAGCGAGGAGGGTCTGGCACGATGTCGGCGTAACCCGCCCAGACAAAGCCGACGATCTCTTCCTTCACAGGATCGACGTCCGCGATCTGGTAGGTCTCCTCGTGCCGCGTCACGCCGCCCGAAGACCACTTCGAGCCGACCCCTTCGCTCCAGAGCGAGAGCGAGATGTTTTGGATCGCGCACGCCACCGCCGCGTAGTCCTCCTTGCGGCGAAAATCATCCTCGGTGATGAGCTGTGAGACGACGAGCAGCACGGGCGGCGTGGCGAGTTTCTTGCGGATGCGGTTGACGTGCTTCTCGGGGAGTTCCTGCCCATCTGTCTTTAGACGCACGCCGAGGGCGGTGATTTTCTCGCGCGCCTGCTCGCCAAGAAGCGTGAAGCGCCAGGGGTTGGTGAGCTTGTGGTTTGGCGCTCGGAGCGCTGCCTCGAGGGCGCGCTCGAGCGCGCCCTCGGGGAGAGGATCGCTCTTGTAGAAATGAACCGTGCGTCGCGACAGCAACGCCTCTCTGGTCTCCATACCTTTCCTTATTCTTTCGCGCTGGAGGGCGCCGCGGCGGTCGCGTTCTCCTCCAGGTTTTCCGGGTAGAGTTCGAAGTGGGCCGCCTCGACGAGCGGCGTGGCAAATTCAGAGTAGCGCTGGCTGTAGAGGTGGCGCTCGTACTGTCTGGCGACCTCGTCCTGGATCTCTTCGGGAGAAGGTTGCTTTGCTGCGATCACCTCGTCGATAAGCAAGATATGCCAGCCAACCCTCGAGCGCACTGGCGGCGTTCGAGAACCTTCTCCTCCCATACTCGCGACGCGATCTGCTTCCTTGGCGACCTCCGGGAAGACCTCGAGCCATCCCTCGGGCAATGAGAGCGCTGGATCAGCGCCGGGGCTCTTGAACGTCAGCCCACGGTTGACGCGAATATAGAGGTTGCCCTCGCTCCCGCCGCTTTCCTCGTAGAGCTCTTGCATTTGCGTCAGGACATCGCGCTCGGGAGTGATACGCGCGTCGAACGCTCGGATGAGCTCCTCGGCGCGCTTCCAATCCTCTGGAGGCGCGTCTTTCTTTGGCGCGACGACCAGCTGGTCGATCTTGTACCCCGCGGGTTTGGACGCCGTGAGGAGGTAACCATTGACGATCGCGTCGACGGTCTGCTCGTCCGGGACGCCGACGTCGACCTTCCCCTCGACCTGCTCCTTTAACAGCGCGCGCACCATGCCGCGTTTTCTCGCCGCGGCGAGTTCGATGGCGACCTCGGATAGAGGCTCCTCCTCGAGGGTTACCTCGCCAGCCTTCCAGCGCGCGATAACCAGCTCGCGCGCGATCAGCGCGTCGACCGCCTGTTGCTTGTTGTATTCGGGGTGATCGCGCCAGAAGAGCTCGAGGTCCTGGCGCGTCAAGGCGACGCCGTCCACGCGCGCGATCACATCTTGCTGCGCGATGTTCGCGCGCGATGCTTGTTCCAGGCTGCTCGAGAGCGCGTCGAGAGGTTGTGGGTGCTCGACCGCGGTCTGCTCGCACCCCACAAGGATCACGGCAACCAGGAAACCAGTGAACAGGACAGGTGACACGAGTTTATTGCGTCGGGACTCAATCATTGCTCTCGCGACGGATAAGGATCGCCAACTTGCTCACTTCCACGCCCACGCGGATCACGAGGAAACCGATCGCCATCGCGATCACGCCTGAGACGTAATCCTTTTGCGCGAGGAAAGAGATCGTTTGATAGAAGAAGAAGGTGCTGCCAAGCAACAGCCCGAGGCCGAAGGTATCGTAGATGGTGGCGCGCATGCTCGGTCGGTTCTCCGTGGTTTTCTCATGCTGGGAGCCAACGCCCAGGTTGCTGGCAGGTGCCGTGACGGCTGCGCTTACTCTGCGCACGGAATCAGGTCAGGTCAACAGAAGCATCACCCCGATCATGCACGCGCTCACGCCAACCCAGGCGAGCACGCGTATGCCGAGACGCTTTCTGGAGAGCTCTCGGTACTGGTCGCCAAGCCTTCGCGCCAAGCGGCGGTGGTCGTACTCCATGTTGAGCGATGGAACCAAGACCATCATGTACGCCGCCACGCTCCAGATAAAGAAGTGAATCAACCCCATAAATGTGCGCGCCACGTGTGGCGCCTCGGGGTAGAACTTCGAGAGCGAGCTGGCGACCTCCGGGTCCTGGAAGACCGCATACGCAGGCAAGGCAAACAACACCGCCAGGACGCCAATGCGCGCCATCACGAACCGTTGCATCACCCAGGTTTCCTGAGCGTCGCTCCCCTCTCCGCCAACCAGTGGTTCGTGCGGGACATCCGAGCCCACGTCCTCGCCACTGCCAGCGCTCGCGATCGCCAGGAACAGCGCGAGTGTCAGGCCGATACGCAACATGCTCGAGCCCTCGCCGAGCAAGAGCTTCTCCTGATCCGGGAGAAAGAGCAGCCCCGGCAGCGACCCCACCATAAAGAGCGTGAGCAAAATCACTGGAGCCCTGCTCCAGACACCCGCCACGAGTAAAAACAATGGGATCAGGTAGGCGATGAGTGCGCCGAGGCGAGGTTGCTCGAACTGCCCCTCGGCCACGAGCCCGAGGCCAAAGAGCTGCGCCCAGAGGGAGGCGCCAAGGACAAGCACGGCCACGGGCCAGAGCTTGCTCGCCATCAACTCCGACCACTCCAGCGAGGATCTTTGTGGGGCAAGCGCGTCGATCTCCGTGCTGGAGGAGGACGCGGAGGCGTCTTCCTCCAGCGCCGACTTCGGCGCGCCTGTCTCGGTCAGATCCGCGTCCATTCCACGATGTCCTGGGTGCTAGAAAATGCAGGGAGAGCGATGGGAGGCCATCTTACTCGATGACTTGCCAGGTCGAAAAGCTCGGGGTTTGCTCGCGGATATAATCCACGCGCAGCTCCGTCACCGTTCGCGAGAGGTTAAACGCCTCCATGTAATCATCCGGTTGCTCGAGGCGCACGCCGTTCAGATGCGTGATGATATCTCCCTCTTTCAAGGGAGGGCTGATCGTGGCCTTTGCTTGCGGGCTAAAGGCCGTGATCTGAAAACCGACGAACGCGCCGCCATCGCGCGCGGGCGTGACCTGAACCTGTGAGAGCGCCCAGCCAGGACCTTGCGCCAGCAGCGCGTCGAGGGTTTGCTTCTGGATGGTGCCGTTTTCAGAGGATGCGACGCTCCCTGTGGGAGGTTCGGGCGTGACATCAGAGGTCGGGCGCTCGTACTCGTCGAGCACCGGGCCGCCGCGAGGAACCTCGATCGGCTTCTCGGCGTCCTCGGGTGGCGAGTACATGACCTCTTCATCTTCAGCCTGGGTGGTGTTGGTCGCCTCGCTCCCCTTGCTCGTCGCGCACCCGACGCCGGTGGTGATGAGTATGCTCGACATCAACGCGAGCGCTCCCCATTTCGCCATGCTCTTCTTCATCCTCTCGGCCATTTGCTTCGACCTCCATGTCGGTTCGTCGCCGTATGCAACGCATCCCGAAGCGGGAACCTTCCACGGCGATGAGATCATCTCTCAGGTTGTTTGCGAAAAGCTGGGCCGAAATTTCACGGCCCAGCTTTTCAAAAACAGCCTAGTGGCCAGCGGGCAAAGAGGCAACAAATGGGGCGCCTCATCGACCTTCGCTGCCAGCGATCGCGAGCATGGCGGCGTTGCTGTGGAACTTGAACTCGGGCAGACCGCGCTCGCTCGCCTCGCTCGCCTCCGCCGCCTCGATGCGCCCGATGCCTTCGAGATCCACCGCGTTCACGCCGCGCTCCTCGAACAAACGCGCGAGGTTCGCGTTGACTGCCTCGATCGAGGTCGGGGTCTCCTGGAGCGCTGGCCCGAGCTCGCCGCGAAGGTACGCCATGATCTCCTCACACCCGGTCTCTGCGTCAGCGCGCGCCTTGCCAACAAGACCATCGCTCGCCACGCGCGCCCAGCCGATGACAAACGTTCCATAGAGCGGCTCCTCGCGCTCCGGGTCATAGACCATGTAACGCGGCGCCTCTGGCGCGGCCTCCCAGACATCGGGGACGACGGCAAAAGTCGACTTCCACTTCGGCTCGAGTGGCAAGCCAATGCTCGGCTCGATGCTGTCCCCGATCGCGAAGATCACCGTATCACAAGGGATCTCCTCGAACTCTCCGGTGCGCTCGACGCCAGGGCGGCCACCCTCTCGTTTTGGAGGTGTCATGCGCGTGATCTCGCAGGTGAGAGCGGTGACGTTGCCGTCGCCGTCGACCTCGATGCGCGAGGGGCTGCGCAAGAATCGCATCCTGAAGGCGGTATCACTCTCGGTCTCGAGCGGCTCGTCGACGTACTTGAGCAAGTCGTCGGTGATCTCCTGGATGTCCTGGCCAAGCTCGAGGAGATTCGAGGAGATGGCGTCGATCTCGGCGCGCACCTGATCGGTGTCGATCGCGGCGCTCACGAGCTTGATCTCCTTTGGCGTCGAGGCGCGCTCTGCGGGTCCTCGGCGCGCGACAAGCGTCGCAGAGGCGACCTTTCGCTCGCACACCAGCCAGTGCACGATGTCGAGCGCCACGTTGCCAAAGCCGATGACGGCGACATCCTGACCCACGGCGAAGTCCTGCTCGCTGTAAGGAGGCAGGTTGTTGTAGTGATAGACGAGATCCTTGGCGTGGAAGACCGCCTCGGCCTCCTCGCCGGGGAGCCCCAACCACTTGGTCCCCTGGGCGCCGACGGCAACCACCACGGCGTCAAAGCCTGCCGCCTCGATGTCTTCGAGCGTCAGCGATCCTTCGCTCCCCACGACCACGTTGCCAAAGTACTGAACCCTGTCATCGGCCAGGATGCGCGAGAACATTTTGCGCAGGCCCTTCTTCATCTTGTACTTGTTCAGGTAGATGCCGTACTCGGCCAACCCGCCTGGCTTGATGTCGCGGTTGATGATGACCACGTTGTGGCCTGCTTTGGCCAGCTTTCCTGCACCATAGAGGCTGGCGGGACCAGCGCCGATGATGGCGATATTCTTGGGCTCTTCCATCGTTTATCTCTCCTGGCGGCGCGCCCTCTTTCTGGCGAGCATCGCTCCAAACAAGTCGAATCCCTCCGCATCATCGAGGCGGCGGAGGCGGCATCTAACGCACTGCGTTAATATCCGCACCTCATGCTTTTTTCAAGCGCGTGGGGGCAATTCATACAAAACCAGTAGGAATTAAAGCCGCGCCCTCGTTTTTTGGCTACGATTTCGCGCGCGGTGGTTTCGGCCTGCGTTCCCTACTCGCGCGTGGTGCACATTCGATCTCGCTGGTTTAAGGTGGGGCCGCTTTCCCCTGGCCCGGAAGATCAACGCCATGCACAGAATCGTCTTTCTCTTCTTCTTCCTCTCCGGTTTCTCCAGCCTCGTCTTCGAGGTGTTGTGGGAGCGGATGTTGATGCAGGTCTTTGGCGCGACGACGTTCGCCATCAGCACCTTGTTGACCGCATTTATGGCGGGGCTGGCGCTCGGGAGCGTGATCGGCGGGAGGGTGGCATCGAAGCTAAAGAGGCCGCTGCTCGTCTACGGGCTGCTCGAGGGAAGCATCGGGCTCTATGCCCTGGTCGTGCCATGGATGCTCGGGTTGCTGCCCGATCTTTACGGCGCCATCTTCGACACCTTCCTGAAGAACTTCTACCTGTTTAGCCTGCTTCGGTTTGTCGCCGTGTTCGCGATCCTGCTGCTGCCGACGACCTTGATGGGCGCGACGCTGCCGATCGTGAGCCAGTGGATCTCTCGTCACGAGAAGCTCTTCCACGGCTCCATCGGCTTGCTCTACGGGTGCAACACACTTGGCGCGTGCGCGGGGTGCTTTGCCGCAGGCTTTATCTTGCTGCCCGCGCTGGGGCTCTCGGACACGAACCTGGCGTTCGCGCTGGTGAACTTCGCGCTCTGCGCGCTGGTGCTCGTCTGCTCGAAGACGGTGCTCGTCAAAAAGGACGTCTCTTCTGCGCAGGCAGAGGAGGAATCACTCGCCACGGCGACCGATGACGAAGCGCTCGAAGCGCTGGGCCATGCGATCACGCTCGATCCGTTGCCACCACTGATCGCGCGCGTGATGCTCGTGGTGTTCGCCCTGGCTGGCGGGATCTCGATGAGCTACCAGGTCTTGTGGACGCGCGCGTATGTGATCGTGTTGGGGAGCTCGACGTATTCGTTCACGGTGATTCTGGTGACGTTTTTGGTCGGGTTGTCCGCCGGGAGCGCCGTGATCTCGATGCTGCTCTCCAAGATCAAACGCCCGCTCTGGGTGTTGGGGATGACGCAGCTCGGCGTGGCGATCGGGGCGATGGTCTCGTTCTTCGTGCTCGAGCATTTGCCCGAGCTGCTCTTCCACAGGTTGCGCGGCGCGGTCAACTCGGCCAACGAGGTCTACGCCTACAACTTCTTCCTCGTCGGGCTGGTGGTCTTTTTGCCAACCTTCTTGCAAGGGATGGCCTTCCCGCTGGTGGTGCGCGCCTTCGTGCAGGCGCGCGATGACAGCGGCAAGAGCGTGGGGAACCTGTACGCGTTCAACACGATGGGATCGATCCTCGGGAGCTTCATGGCGGGCTTCGTGTTGCTGCCATGGCTCGGGTTGTCCAGGTCTATCGCGACGATCGTGGCGCTCAACCTCATCGGCGCCACCATCCTCCTCGGCGCCGAGTTATCACTGGCGCGCACCACTCGCCGCGTCGTGCTCGCGGCCATCGGCGCCATCGTCGGTAGCGCCATGCTCATCGCCTCCCCGAGCATCGACAAGGTCAAGCTCACGCGCGGCCTGTTCCGAACTTACTGGGCAAGAGAGCTGTTCGACGCCAAGAAGCTCGCCAAGGACAAGCCCGAGCTGCTCTTCTATCAGGACGGCATCACGGTCACGACCTAGATCGAGCGTCGAGGCGAGCTCATCACGCTCAAAGGCAATGGCAAGGCGGAGGCGAGCGATGGCGCGGATATGGCGACGCAGATCCTCGTGGGGTTGACGCCGTTTATCTTCTACAGCGAGCGCGAGCAGGTGCCTGTTGGAGAGGAGATCAGCGTGATGGTGGGCTATGGCTCGGGCGTGACAGCGGGCGGCAGCTTGCAGTGGCCGCTAAAGAGCCTGGAGGTGATCGAGATCGAGGAGGCGATGCTCGAGGCATCGCGCTTCTTCGACCACGTCAACCACAAGCCGCTCGAGGATGATCGCGTCGACGTGATCATCAGCGATGGCCGCAACTACCTCGAGTACAACGACCGCAAATACGACGTGATCGTGAGCGAGCCGAGCAACCCCTGGATCGCGGGCGTCGCGTCGCTCTTTACCGTCGAACACTTCCGGCGCGCGAAGAATCACTTGAAGCCAGGCGGGATGTTCGGGCAGTGGGTGCAGTTGTACGAGATGGACCCGGAGAACGTGCGCGTGATCTTTGCCACGTTCGCCCAGGCGTTCGACTACGTGCAGGTCTTTAGCTCGATGCCAAAGGGGACAGACCTGATCCTCATCGGCTCGGATCAGCCGATCCCGATGCCCGCCGATGGCTTCGAGAAGGCGATGCAGATCGCCTCGGTCAAAAAGGAGATCAACCGCGCAGGCATCCGGGACATGTACGACTTCTACGGGTTGATGTTTATGAACCACGAGGAGTTTTTGGAGTTTGGAGAGGGGGCGCGGTTTAACACGGATGACAACGGCCTGCTCGAGTTCGAGGCGCCAAAGGATGTGATCCGTTATGATCGCGGCGAGAAGTTCTTCTCGCAGCAGTATCACAGCAAGGGGAGTTACGGAGATCCGAGGAGCGCGCTCGAGGATTGGGGAGACCCGAAGGTCTGGACGCGCGAGCGGGTCGGGAGGTTGGCGCGAGGGATCTGGCGCGCGGGCAAGTTCGAGTTGGTGCAGCAGATCCTCGATGACGCGGGGTGGCCAGATCCAGAATCACTCGGCGAGCCGGTCTCGGCGCCGTTCGATCCTCTCGAGGAGGTCCTGCTCGCGAACCACGCGCAGAATCTCGACCTGGACAAGGCGGTCGTGCACCTGTGGCCGGACAAGGAGCACGAGCTGTATGTGACGATCGCGGACTCGGCGATCAACAAAAAGAGCACGCAGGCGATGATTTATCTGGAGAGCCACGAGCGCCCTGATCGCGATGGTTATTCGGGCTTGAAGGGGCTCTATTACGCCTACCTGCTCGGGAAGCGAAACTACTGGAGGCACGCGCTGCGCCAGATCGAGCGGCTGCGTAAGGAGAATGATCCGGCGATCGTCAAGTCGACGCTCTTCTTGCTGCTCGATGGGGCCGTGCACGTCAAGCGGTTGCGCTACGCGCACGCGTTCGAGGCTTACCGGGACGCGGGGATCACGTTGCTCTAAAGATTCGCGTGGTCTTGAAATGGCGGGCTCGCGGATGCTGGCGGCCGCGGCGATCTGGCACGAATTTTTCAATATCTCCAGACACTTCGATACATCCTCGACGCGAGCGAGCGATCCACAGCGCTCACCCGAGGCATCTGAAAAATTCGTGCCAGATCGCCGCGGGGGTGTCGTAGCGCCAAGCACACCTCTGAATTTGCATCGGTGATGCACCCTGCTAGAATGCGCGCTCTCACAGACAGCACCAACTTTGACTCAGACGACTTCAACATGCACACAATGCTCCGCACACGACTCCTCATGATCGCCGCGTTCTGTGTCGCCACGAGCGCGGTGGCCTGTATCGATGGCCCCTCGGGCTCGGCCAGCGTTGGCGAGCAAGACATGGATATGACGGTGGCCACGCCAGATATGGGCGGCATGGAGGAGATGGGCACCATTGCAGAAGACATGCGCACCCCCGAGCCGGATATGCCCGAGGAAGAGGACATGTTTGAAGAGATGGGGAGTGATCAGGGCGGCGACCTCGACATGAGCGTCGAGGATATGCCTGCGGAAGAGGACATGCCCCGCGCGTGTGTCTCGGGGAGAGGATTTAACACCCAGGCGCCGTTCAGGATCTGTAACGCTGAAGATTTTGAAGAGATCAGGAACGCCCCGAGCAAGGTGTTCGAGCTCGGCGATGACATCACGCTCCCACCAGACTTCCAGCCGATCCCATCGTTTAACGGGGAGCTTCGAGGGAAGGACTTCACGATCTCGGGCGTGAACCTGACGAACACAAAAGCGATGAACGCGGCGTGTCAAGACTCGACAGGGGATGGGTATGCCGGGGGCTTCATCAACGTGTTGGACGGAGGCGTGGTCAGGGATGTCACCTTCTTAAACGTGAGGGTCGGCGAGGAAAACAGCCCGCTCTCTTCTTTCGGGACAGGTTGTCAGCTGATCGTCGGTGGAATCTTCGGGAACATCGTCGAGAGCGATGATGCTCGAGCACCAGAAGAAGGCGGCATCGACAATGTGCAAGTGCGAGGGCTCCAGATGTACACGAAGACGCCCGCGGGTGGCTTCGCCGGGCAGATTCAAGAGTCAAAGATCACCAACACGCACGTGCTCGGTGATGGGATAAGCGCCATCGCGATAAACGCGCAGGACTCGGCGGGAGGGTTTGCCTATCGCCTCATCGATTCGGAGCTCTCACGCGTGAGCTTCCAAGGGAACCTCTATGTAATTGGGCCGGAGACGACAGAGCATAGCCTCTTCCTCGTGCATGTAATCGGGACGACGAACAAGCTCGACAACCTCGTCGCGCGAGGCACCCTCCTGGCCACAGACATGACGAGCAACGCCGCCGGGCTCATCGCGAACATTTCGCAAGGGAGCCGCGCCGACCTCTCCCTCTGCGCGAGCGAGGCAAACATCGAGACAAAGGCGCGACGGGTCGGTGGCCTCATCAGTGAGTTTACAGGGTCACCAGCGTCAACGACGAGCATCGCGCTCTGTTACTCGGGACAACTGAGCACCTCGCAGCGCACGACCATCCGAGGAAACGATGTGGTGGGAGGTT
Organism: Myxococcota bacterium; assembly: GCA_036155555.1. Taxonomy (GTDB): domain Bacteria; phylum Myxococcota_A; class Bradymonadia; order Bradymonadales; family Bradymonadaceae; genus JAYZVO01. Next base: position 13,301 of record JAYZVO010000161.1, on the reverse strand, counting down.
TGTTGGGGCAGGTACGGACCCCGAACGGCGAGGAGATTCAACTGACATCCGTCTGGGCACACCTCGATATCGACACCTTCGCCCCTTCCCTGATGACGAACGCAGGGTGCACCGTTGGCGCTGTGGACAACGGGGATGGCGTCATCCTTATCGACGTGCACCCTCCAGATCCAGGCCCCATGAGCAACTTCCCATTCTTCTGCAATGGGCGCGCTTCGATCGATCCTCCAGGCGGGGCGACCTTCTTCAAGGATGTCGGAGGCATCTACCGCATCCGCAGCGTCGAGGCGTGGTTCGCGCCCCTGCGTGATCCAAGGCTGTCACTCTCGCAATGAGCTCCGGGATCGATGAAGGGTGACCGAGAACGAGCGGGTGTGTTATCTTCGTCCGCGTCGTGAACATTCACCTTTCAAGGAGCCCGAGTGCCGATGGAAGCCTTCGATTTCGATGATCAGGAATCCGCCAAGCGCCACAATCACCGCCGCGCCCCCCGCATAGAAAAACGCCTCGAGATCGTGCTCCAGTTCCCCGAGCGCGAGCAGCGTTACATCACGCGTGATATCTCTTACGTCGGCGTCTTCGTCGAGACGCCCGAGCCGCTCCCGTTGCGCAAGCTGATGCGCGTGCAGGTCAAGCTCGACGAGGAGCAAGAACCCGTAAAAATGCTCGGACTGGTCGCACACCGCGTGAACTCTGCGGACGCGATGGAGACAGGAAAACCCACCGGGATGGGAATCCAGCTCTTCGCGCTCGGCCATGACATGCGCTCGGAGTGGCGTCACTTCGTCCGCCAGGAATACGAGAAGAACCCCGAGGCGCGCGAAGAGGTTCGCCGCCAGGAGTTCCCCAAGCTCAAGGTGCACTTCCCCAATATTCAGGAGATGCACAAGTTCGCCACGCAACACGTGGCGTCGGGCAATGTCTTCATCCGCTCGGCAGATCTCTACCAACAGGGCACGCGCATCTGGCTCGAGGCAATCCACCCCGAGACCAGTGAGCTCTGCCCCATCGAAGCGATCGTCATGGAGTATGTCGAATCCCCCAGGCAAAACCGCGGGATGCGGTTGATGTTCTCCAACGGCGAGGAAGCGCGCGACACGTTGCTCGCCGCCATCGACGGCTGACCTTTTTCTGGCCTCCCGCCAGATTCGAGCCAAAATAAGAGGGCTGGTTGCATGCATTGCATCCAGCCCTTTTCTTTGTTCAAGATGAACGAAACGCGCATCGATCGCGCCGATCCTCACGATGAGGTCCACACCATGACAGCACAAGCTCCTCGCCCCTTCCCCCAACTCCCCGACAAGATCGAGAAGATCCACATCATCGGTGTCTGCGGCACCGCCATGGGGAGCCTCGCGGCCATGCTCAAGGAGCGCGGCTACACCGTGCGCGGCTCCGACGCCATGGCCTATCCTCCCATGAGCACCTGGCTCGAGGATCGCGGCGTCGAGATCATGATGGGTTATGCAAAGAGCAACCTCGACTGGGAGCCCGATCTGGTGATCGTCGGCAACGTCGTGCGCGCGACCTACGAGGACGCCGTCGCCATGCGCGAGCGCGATATCCCGCACATGAGCTTGCCCGAGGCGCTGCGCCACTTCTTCATGGAGGGCAAGCGCCGCCTCGTCGTCACCGGCACCCATGGCAAAACCACCACCACCAGCATGCTCGCCTGGCTGCTCATGCACGCAGACGCAGATCCCGGGTTTATGGTCGGCGGCATCACCGGAAACACGGGCAGCAACTTTCGCCTGAGCGATGGCGAGGTGTTCGTGATCGAGGGGGATGAGTACGACACGGCCTACTTCGACAAGGTCCCCAAGTTCTGGCACTACGATCCGTTCAGGGCCACGATCAACAACCTCGAGTTCGACCACGCCGACATCTACCCCGACGTCGAGGCGATCGAGGACGTGTTCCGAAAGCTGGTGGCGATGATTCCCGAGGAAGGCTCGCTCTGGGTCAACGGCGATGACACCCGCGTGCTCGAGGTCTCGAGCGCGTGCAAGGCCCCTCGCAAGACCTTCGGGCTGGGCGAGCAGAATGACCTGCGCGCGGTGAACATCTCCTATGGCGAGGTCACGCGCGCCGAGGTTCTCCATCACGAAGAATCACTCGGGGTGTTCGAGCTGCCAGCGCTCGGCGAGTTTAACCTGCGCAACATGCTCGGCGCGCTGGGGATGGCGCTCGATGAGGGGCTGGATGTGGACACTTGCCGCGAGGGCTTCAAGCAGTTCAAGCGCGTCAAGAAGCGGCAGGAGTGGATCGGCGAGGTCGAGGACATCGTGATCTTTGACGACTTCGCGCACCACCCGACGGCGGTGGGAGTGACAGTCTCTGCGATGCGGGAGCGTTACCCGGATCGCCGCATTTGGGCCATTTTCGAGGCAAAGAGCAACACCTCGAGGCGCAAGGTATTTCAGGAGGATTACCCCGGCGCGTTCGAAGGCGCCGATGAAGTGATCCTGAGCAAACCGTGGAAGAAAGACACGTTGCCAGAGGATCAACTCCTGAACATCGACCAGCTTCGCGATGATATTGCCGCGCTCGGCCCGAACACCGTGCTGATGCCCGACGTGGACGAGATCGTCAAACATGTCGCAAAAGAGGCAAAACCTGGGGATGTGATCCTCGGGTTGTCAGGCTCCTCGTTTGGCGGCTTGCATGGAAAGATCCTGGATGCGTTGAAGGAGCGTTTCGGGAAAGAATAAAGAAATCCTGCCACCTCACACAACATCGACGCCTCTCTGTCCGATAACCCTCGTGTCAGACCTCTTCGCGCCAAAGCGAGCATAACGTGGTCTGACACCAGTGGTTTTATCGACTTCAAACGACGGAGGCATCTGATGCAACCGAACCGATACACGCGCGCCGCGGCTTACTCGCTGGCGTCGACTTTCTTCCTCTCGACCATGGGGACCTCGCTCGCGATGGCGTGCGATCTCGACGCCGAGCAGCGCATGCGCGCTCGCTTCGCGTCACTGATCCCCGAGGTCTCGCTCGCCATCGAGCGCTCCCCTCGACAGGCCACGCGTGCTCGCGAACGCGCGCTCGCGACAGGTCCTCTCCATCAGGAGACAAGCACACTTCGCGCCACGAACACGTGGCGCGTCGACCTTAGCTGGGATCTGCTCGATGCCTACCATTCGATGTCGGGGACATGCCTTGTGGGAGGTGCGCGATGAAGAGGCATATGCTGTTCTTTGTGGCGCTGCTCGCGCTCTGTTTTCCTGTGCGCTCGAGCGCACAGGAAAACAGAGCGCCGATGCTCGGTGATGTGCACCGCGCGGCGCTCAGGTTTCATGGGCTCGATGGCAACCTCGACCACTGGTCGCGGCGCGCCAGGTTGACGGGGTTGATGCCCACCGTGGAGCTTCAGGCGGGGTGGCGCGGCGAGTAAGATCGCGAGACGAGTTATCGCGAGGACCAGCGGTTCGACGCGCTCGGCGCGTCGAGCATCGCGAGCCGCGATCAGGTCCGAAACGAGCTCGACCATGGCTCCTCGACCCAGCAAACCTATGGGATCAAGCTGCGGCTCGATCCTGGAGCGCTCGTCTTCGATCCTCGCGAGCTGCAAGCGGCCAGGCACGCGCACACGCTGGCGCTCCACCGCGCCAGGTTGCTCGATACCGTGAGCGAGCTTTACTTTGACCGCGAGCGCGCACGCACCAGACTCGCCACCTGCCTGCCAGTTCGGAGCGAGGAGTGTGTCTTGCTCGGCATCGAGATCCTCGAATATGACGCGCGCATCGACGCGATGACAGGAGGTTGGTGGTCCGAGCACCTCGAGGTCGCGCCTGCGCGCCCCGCAGCAAACGGGGAGGTGATCCCATGAAAGCCTTCCCATGGATTTTGTTCGGCGTGCTTCTTCTCGCAGGTTGTCACGCGCAAGACCCGGCCATGTGCCAGACCAGTGATGATTGCTTCCAGGGCGAGCTGTGTCGTTACGAGCGCTGCGTCGTGATGGTCGCTGGCGCGCCCGCGCAGACCTCGACAGGCTCGACCTCCGGGGCACAAACGCAGACCACGCGAGATCGACCTCCATCACCGCACACCGTGGCGATGGAACAAGATCCCCCCAGCGAACAGACATCGCCAGCGGTTTCGCAAACCTCGCCGCCGCCAGAAACAATCGATGAGCCTGACGAAGAGGAGCAACCCGAAGTGCCCCAGTTTGGCGTCGCGCCGCCAACACGAGAAGAGGAGCCCGAGGCAACCATTGCAGAAACATGCGGCGACAAACCTCGCGTGGGTGACTTGATCATCAACGAGGTGATGGTCAACGTGCCGCAAGAGATCGCCGGGGACGCAAACGCCGATGGCGCGCGCGATGCCTACGAGGACGAGTTCGTCGAACTCATCAACATCTCCTCCTCGCCGCTGGATCTGGCGGGCGTGCAGATCGCGAGCAACGAGAAGCCAAAGCTCACGTTCGCGCCGGGGACATGCCTCGAACCGTTCGGAGCGATCGTCGTGTTTGGCGGTCCTTCGGGAGCGCCAGCGGAGCGATGGGGCGATGTGCTCGTGCTGAGGTCATCGGCGAGGTTTGGATTCAGCAATAGCGCGGGCAGCGTGCAGGTGCTCTCGCAGGTTGGCGCGACGTTGTTCGCGTTTGTCTACGAGAATCCTCCGATGGCGAGCTACGTGCTCGAGCCGGAGTTGTATGGGCAACACTTTGTCTCACACGAGGCGCGCGGCGCGCTCTACAGCCCTGGGTTGTGCGCAGATGGCGCGCCATTGCGCACGGGCTGTGAGGCCGAAGACTGAACCCGGACCTGGAGGGTGTTTGAGAATCAGCAGCGCGTGGAGCAAGCCCCCCCCAAAACGCGCCTGCATTCTTGTAGCATTGAGTTGTTTTTGGACGCCGTGCATCAGCATAGGAATGACGGCGCGTTTTCGCCCCCCCATTTCGGCGCTGCGCTTGAAATAGGGGGGAAACTTACGCTTCGACTCGAGGTTGGCGTTTCGCGGATAGGAGCTTCGATGCAGGTCGTGCAGAACGCGTGACATGCCCCCCGCTCCTTGCTGCGCTGCGTCGCTGCCCCCCAAACAGCACTTCGTTTGTTGGGGGGCGCCCTCACGATGATTTCAGCACACAGGTTCGCTTTTGGTGCCCTCGTGAAACTCATTGCTTGTTTCGTTCGGAGCGCCAAGACACAAAACGCCAACGTGGAGTCGGAGCGCGAGGGAAACCCCCAAGCTTGGGGGTCGCGATGAACGCAGTGAAGAGCGGGGGGCATGTCATGCGTTCTGCGAAACCTGCAACGAAGCTCCCCTCCGCGAACCATCGACCTCGAAACGGAGCGCGAGTTTCCCCCCTATCACGCGAAGCACAGCCATTCCCCCGGCCTGCCGGGTGAATGGCTCTCGAAACAAGATGGGGGGGAGAAAACGCGCCGTCACACCTTCGCCAGTGCACAGCGACCAAAACAAACTCATTGGTTCACAATGGCAGGCGCGTTTTGGGGGGGCTTGCTCCGCGCTCTGCGATTCCTTTCAACACCCTCGAACACCCTGCGATCAGAAATTTTCCGTGGCGGCTCGTTTGCTCGGCACGACGACCGCATCGAACAAACCAGAACCTCTCCGAGCGCATCGTGCGCACTCTGTCGGTTGCGGGCAGGAAAGGAGTTGCGGTAGTTAAGGAGCGTTTGTTGTTGCCTGTCTCATGCTCATGAAAAGGAGCTCGAAGCGTATGAGCCCGAACACTCCGAACGAGGATGGCCTGTTTGGCCAGCTCACGAACTACGCGGTCATCGGTTACAAACTCTTCGAGGTCGCGCGCCTGACTCTTGTCAACATGCGCCTCGTGCCCAAAAACGCGACCTCTCTCGAGACGTTGGCGGTCATGTCGAAGTGGTCCAAGGAGATGCTCGACTCCCTCGGCGTCGAGGTCGAGGTGATCGGAGAGCCGCCACCATGGGGTGTGCTCCAGGTCTCGAATCACCGCTCGTATATGGACATCCTGATCCTCGCCAGCCAATCGCCAGGGCACTACGTGGCCAAGGCAGACATCGCCGACTGGCCGATCCTCGGTCCTGCTGCAAAGCTTGGCGGGTCGATCTTTGTCCAGCGCGATGACAAGGACAGCCGCCGCTCGGTGCGCGAGACGCTCCAGGAGCAACTCGCGCTCGGGAAGACGATGAATGTCTTCCCCGAAGGTACCACCGAGGCACCTCCCGGCACCCTCCCCTTCAAGGTCGGCGCGTTCGTCACCGCCATCAACACAGGCGTCAAGGTCGCGCTCACGGCCATCGAGTATCCTGAAGCGTCGGATGCCTGGGTCGATCAGGAACCTGCCGGGCAGCACTTCATGCGCGTTCACCGCCACCCCAAGAAGGTGCGTCTGAGCTTTGGCCCCTTGCTCGATCCTGCGGACTACGAGGACGCCAAGGAGCTCTCGCTCGCCGCCAAGGAGTGGATCGACGCCGAGCTCGAGAGGATCGGAGACTTCTCCAAGCCGCTCTGATTTTGCATCCCGAGGATGTCGAAAGACCAGAAAAGCAAAGAGCCGCTCACCATATCGAGGTGAGCGGCTCTTTTGTTTCATCGCACCGGGTCAACCATCAGTAGCCATAGCCGAGGTTGATGCCGATGACGTGTGCCTTGGTCTTGTAGATGCCGGGCAGGTTGTTGGTGTCGACGACCTCGCGCTCGAGGGCGTTGACGAACTGGTAGCCAACATCGGCGCGCACACCAGCGATGCTGTAGCCGAGGCCGAGCGAGACGATCGCGCGATCGTTGCCGGGCAACGAGGGGCTGAGCGTTTTCTCGGGGATCGGCGTGTTGTCGTAGGCAAAGCCCGCGCGGATCTTGAGGTTCTCGACCGCCTCGTACTGGAGGCCAAGGCGGAACGCGATGGCGTCCTCCCATTTGCTCTCGATCGTCGACGGAGGAGGATCTGTTGCATCGACCTCAGGATCGCAAGACTCGCTCCCTTCGCGGCAAGGCTCGGAGAACTCGAGCACGATCTGATCATAGCGCGACCAGGTCGTGTAGTTGATATCCAGGCCGACGAACAACTTCTCGTAGGTGTAACCCACCCCGAGTGTTAACGCGTGGGGGATCGGGATAACCGTCGAGCCAGCCTGATCGGTGAAGGTGCGCTCGAAGGCGGTGTTTTCTTCACCCTCGAAGTGCGCGTGCCCCTCGATGTCGAGATCGACTGCGCTGCGGTAATTCAGGCCGATAGACAGCGGCTTGATCGGCCTGTAGAGCACCGCCGCGGTCCCACCAAAGCCCCAGCCGCTGCCAGTGATTTCGCTCCTTACCTGTGTATCATCGCGAAGGATCGCGTCGCGCACGAGGCGCACGTTCGTGCGGTAGATCTGCGCACCAGCGCCAAACGAGAGGTCCTTGCCAGGCAGCTTGTAGGAGACGTTGGGGTTAAAGTTGTAGGTCTGGAGATCCTGCGAAATGATGATGTAATCACCATCCCAATCCTCAGGCCAGGCGATGCCCGCGCCGTAAGGGAGCGTCAAGCCAGCGGCGACGCCGAGCGTGCCCGCCGAGCCAAGATCGATCGCCATCCCGACGTGCGCGTTGGGCGGAGGAAAGATCTGGCTGATCGTTTGAGCTGCTTCGCCGTTCCCATCGAGCGGCTCGTAGGTCGTCTCGGGGATAAGGATCGTATCCCCGATGTAGATCTCGAAGCCCTCGCGCTGGGCGAGCGCTGCGGCGTTGTAGAAGGACGCGTTCGGCTCGTCTGGGTTCGCGGTTCCCATCGACGCCATGCCGTTGGCGGTCGCTGACTGGCTCATGTTCTGGAAGCCAGCAGCCCAACCTGTGGCGGGCACCGTGGTGAGCAAGGCGAGTGTCGTGAGCCCTGCGATTCGATTCCTATGATTCATCTTCAATATCCTTGAAATCATCTTCAGTTAAGGTTCGAGACGCAGGTGTCTGCTTCGAGCGCGGAGGGGATCGTGGCGTCATCACCATCGAGTGATGCGCGCAGGAAGAACGCCGCCTGACGACGCGCGCAGAGCGCGGGATTGTAGTTATCGTCGGTGGTGTCTTGCGTGTTCATGAAGCCGTGGCGACCCTCGTAGGTCGAGATCGAGAGGTCGAGCCCCAAAATTGTCGCCAACTGGCGCGTGCTCACGTTCGGCGCGACGTCATCATCGAGCGCCATGATCACCAACGCTTGCGCTGGATCGACCTCGTCTCCGCTCCCTTCGAAGGCGTCCATGGCAGGATCGTACTCGAGGACCTCGAGCGTATTGCCCTCGACCGCGTGCGCGGCGAAGTTGGCAGGATCGATCACATCGGCGACCCACTGCACGATTGCCATCAACGAGTCGAACCGGAACGTGCCCTTCTCGATATCGAACAAGGAGAGCGGCGCGAGCACCATATCACCGATGCCGGACTCTTCCGTCAGGTAGTAGGTCAGCTTGCCAGGAGGCACGGCCAACACGCCGACGTTGATCTCGGGATCGATGGCGAGCAAGTCTGTGGAGAAGATGCCGCCGAGGCTTGTCCCGAGGATGCCGACCTTGGTGGTGTCGAACATCGGGTCCATGCCGTTGGTGGTCGTGTTCTCGACGACTCCTTCGAGCGCGCCGCTTCGGATGAGTTGGTTGAGGACGATCAGATCGACCACGCCCTGGACGAAGTTGTTCTTGGAGGCGACGAAGTTGACGCTCAGGAAGCCCTCGCCGCTCTCGTCCGAATTGTACTCGAGCGGGTGAAGAGTGTCCGAATCGCTCGCGCGACCACCATGGAGCACGGTGTCGAGCGCGACGGTCGCGAGGCATGTCTCGGGCTCGGCGAACGTTGGCGCCATGCCCATGCCGCTGATCAAGCGAGAGCTGCCCAACCCGTGCTGCGCGATGACCACGCGGAAGGGAGGCTCGCAGACGCCATCGACAGTCTTTGGCACGTAGACGGTGAGTGGCACAGCGGTCGTGTCGAGCTCGTCGTAGCTGTTGAGCGATCCGTCTGCTGCGAGGAAGTTGACCGAGTCGAACTGCGCGGCCCACTGGACCTGCGCGATGTTCGAGAAGTCGCGCGTGATGTCCTCGTAGGTCTTGTAAGGCCCGGAGTAAGCGTCGTTGGAGCCGTCATTGTTATCGAGCAAATCCGCGTCGCAATCGCGCGCGTTGTCGACATCGCAAGCGCGCTGGAGCGTGGGCAAGCCATCGGCGTCGATCTTGGACATGACCTGAGCGCGCACTTGCTGGAGCGGCTCGGTGGTGTCATCGGTGGTAAACGCGAAGGCGCCCGTGATGGTGTCACGGCGATCCGAGGAGACGAGCTGCGCGCTCAGGAAGAGGCGCTCGTATTGCAAGCGCGCCTCCTCGAGCGTGGGTGCTGCCGACTCGGGCAGTTGCGCCACCAGGCTGCCTTCTTCCTCGCTGTAGAGCGGGTACTCGCTGGCGAGCATCACGAAGATCGGCGTGGGCTGCGCGGCCAAACCGTTGGTGCCCTTGAGACGGTTAGTGATGATGGCTGCGTGCAGCGTGTTCTTCTTGAGCGGGAGCTGCGGCCGGAACATCAACTTGCCATACCCCTCAGGGTAATCGACCACCATCACCTCGGGCGGAATCACCGTGGGCAACGCGCCGGGCACATCGGCCATGGCGATCGCGCCGCGCTCGTCGCCAGACTGCCCCTTCTCGAAGTACGTCACCGAGGCAGGATCGAGGTCGCCGTAAACGGTGACCCAGCCATAGCCGAGCGTCGAGAAGCCATCGCGCGAGTTGACCTCGTCGAACAGCGAGCGCTCGACTGGCGTGGCGCCAGGACTGATCGGCAACTCGGCGGTGCCATCATCCCCGATCAGGAAAGCGTTGGGGAAGGGGACATCGCCACCGAGCGGATCGAAGACGATGAAGGGGTCCTTCCAGGTGTACCAACTAAAGACTGTGGCGAGGTCTTCATACTCCTCACCAGCGGCCTCGTCGATCATGGCCATGGTGGGCGCGAGCACGCGCTGAACACCGGTCGCGGCCTGCGCGTCAGCGTCCGAGAGCTCGCCGAGCAAGGACTTCCCGTCCGCATCGATCAGCGGCTCGGGTTGCATCGCGAGCAGCATCGCCGCGGGAGGAAGCAGCTCGTTGCCGTTTGGATCTTTGACATCGCGCGTGACGAAGGCGAAGTAATCCGTGGCGAGCGCGAAGTTCTCCTGAGGCGTGAGGCGCAGCTTATGCTTCCCCTCTTCCTCGATGTACTCGATCGTCACGCCTTCGAGGCGCTCGGGCGTGCCGTCTGCGTTGACCTTCCAGAGCTGGACTGTGTCCTCGGTCAAGGTGTCGGGGTCGACCGGACCCGAGAGCGGCACCTCTGGCACGAGCGATGAGATCTCGTTTGGCCAACCGTGGAGCTGGTCGAGGTACTCCTCGAAGTAAATCTGAGCGTTGCGCTCGGGCGCCGGGCCGCCCTCCTCTTCCGCTTGCGCCACCGCAGCTCTGTAAGCAGAGAGCGTCTCGAGGCCAGCGGCGGGGAAGGTCAAGCTGCCGTCCTCCTCGACATCCATCGCGATGGTGTTTGGCAAGGGGATCGTGGCGGTCGCAGGATCGAGCACAGTGAAGGTGTCGACGCTGGTGGTCCAGACGAGCGCTGCGGCGACCTCCTTGCGCTCGACGCCGAGCTGATCAAGACCTGCGGTCAGCGGCGCGAGCGGGATACGCACGGCAGCTTCGAGCTGCGCGGCGGTCGCAGGATCATCCGCGAGCTGCGGGATGGTGACCTCGCCATCGACCACGAGCGGGCCGTTGTTCATGCCAAAGAAGATGGCCGCAGGCTCCCCGACGGTCTCGCCGTTGGTGCCCTTGATCGTCTTGAGCGCGATGGCGCCGTATTTCTTCCCACCGACCAGTGGTTCCGCAGGAACAACCGTCACCACGGATTTGGCGGGGCTCCCCTCCTCGTCGACAGTGCTATAGAGGACATCGCCGATGGTGAGTTCGGTGAGCGTGCCATCCTCTGCGATCTCGACGAGCTTGAACGCATCAGTCGTGATCGACTCCTCGTCGAGTTCACCGTCGAACGGGATCTCGATCCCGGTCTCGGGGAGCCAACCATTGAGATCGTCGAGCCAGTCGTAAAAGGCCGCCTGCGCCGTGCCGCGCTCGGCGGAGAGCTTTGGCAAGGTGCCGTCGGCGTCGAGCGCCGCCGAGTTGGGCAGCGGAATCGTCGACGTCGCAGGGTCAAAGACCACCTTGACGCGTTCTGGGGGCCTGGGATCGGTGGTGTAATCGAACCCACATCCCGTCATCAAGAGCGCGCACAGCGGAAGAATCCATCGCGCACGCGTCGGCGTCGCAGAAAAACGCCGCGCAAGTGACTGTCTCATGATCATACCTCGGTAAAACGGTGACCAGGCACACATCGGCCTGGATGCGAATAAAACTGTCGAGTTCTCATCGCGCCATCATAGCTTAACCCTAGATAGATTCAAGGAGAGAGGGGCCAGGGCGCTCGATTCGCGCACGCGGGAACTTGAAGACTCGGGGCGAGAGTGTTAAGCAAGTTTCCAACGGGAAAGTATCCCATACCGGGCACTCGGGTGACGGTGACAGCACATTACCGCCCTCCGAACACCGACGGACTTGCTATCAACCCCGCTCCGGCTGTGGACCTGGTAGCGATCCCCCCACTTCAGATGAAAAGGGGCTTGGCGCGTTTCAAGCAAAAACCCCTCCCCACCCCAGCACTCACAAGGAAGGAGTCAGAAGCAGATGCCCCAGGGAGACACATGTACGATCGGCGCGGGCGTGACCGTCAATGGCCGCCTCACAGGCAGCGCCGAAGTCAACGTGCTCGGTCGCGTTGAAGGAAGCATTGTGCTTGAGAACCAACTCGTCGTCGATCAAGGCGGCGAGGTCGTCGCAGAGGTCGAAGCGCGCGTGCTGACGGTGCGCGGCAAACTCAACGGCGATGTGGTCGCGCACGAAGTCGTCACGCTCGAGGCGGGCAGCGTTGTCACCGGCAACATCCGCGCGCCACGCATCATCATCGAGGAAGGCGCACGCTTTAAGGGCAACATCGACATGGACGTCCAGGCTGGCTGATTCGCTGGCCAAGACACCGCTTCACGCAAAATCAATGCGGGTGTTTCCACGCCCGCTGACTCGAGAATGAGAACATCATGGCTGAGACGATCATCGCACAAGGCATCACCATCGACGGTGAGATTTCAGGGGACGAGCCGGTCCTTATCGAAGGCACCGTCAAGGGCAAAATCACCCTCAGCGCGACCGTGACGGTCGCCGAGCAAGGCGTGGTCGAGGCCGACATCGAGACCACCGAGGTCCAGATCAGCGGCACGCTCACCGGGAATGTCGCCGCCAACGAGCGCGTCGAGATCGCGCCCTCGGGCAAGGTCATCGGCGACATCAAGGCGCCTCGTATCCTCATCGCCGACGGCGCTGGGTTCAAAGGTCACATCGACATGGACGTGGAATAAGAGATGCCCGATATGACCATCATCGCCTCACAAACCAGCATTCAGGGCACCGTCGAAGGGGACGGCTCTGTCGAGGTCGAAGGTCGCATCGAGGGCACGGTTCGCCTGAGTGACACGCTCACCGTGGCACAACATGGTTACGTCAATGGGACCGTCGAAGTGCGCGAAGCGATCGTGCACGGCGAGGTTCATGGCAGCATCCGAGCCTCCGAGCGCATCGTGCTCACCGCCACCGCGCGCGTGATCGCGGACCTCGCCGCGCCCCTGCTCGGTGTCGAAGACGGCGCGCAGCTCAAAGGTCAGGTCGAGATGGCGCTCGAAGGGGAACTCCCCGCGCCCGCTCGCACTACGACGACCACAACCTCGCGCCCCTCGACCACAACCTCGAGGGTCACCTCGACGCCGAGCACCACCCGGTCGACGACGCCCGCGCGTCCCTCGACCCCTGCGCCTGCGCCCACAAGGCCAGCGGCTTCCTCCACGGCGACCGCCACCACGACCACGACGACAACCCCTGTCGTGGTCGAGGAAGAGCCCGAAGAGGTCGAAGAGGCTGAAGCGCCCGCAGCAACCCCCGAACCTGTCGCCGACCCGGCGCCTGTTCAGGAGGAAGAAGCAGCGCCTCAGGCAGCCGCACAACCTGATGACACGTTCGAAGAAGACGAGGAGCTCGTCGAAGAGCTCGAGGAGCAAACGGTCAAGGAGCTTCGCGAGGAGCTCCGCCGCCGCGATCTCCCCGTCAGCGGCACCAAGAGCGAGCTCATCGAGCGCCTCCGCCTCGATGAACTCGAGAACGGTTGATTCGCGACCTCGTCTGACGGTTTGTTCCAAAACCAAGACGTGATACACAAGCCGTGGGTAGGGGGGGGTGAGTGGGCAGCGACCTCGTATA
>JAYZVO010000160.1:0-33167 GCA_036155555.1 Myxococcota bacterium | reverse complement strand
TTTTTTTTTTTTTTGCTCCTTTAAGCGGGGGGGGGGGGGTCCCCCGTGTGCCCCCCCCCCCCCCGCTTCTTGCAGGTCAGCGTTTCGGTCACCGCTGTTTGGTGACCCATTCGGTCAGTTCTTCGCGGTGGATCTTGGCGTTGTGGCGGCGATCGACGGGGAACCCTGGGTGGAAGTACACTTGTTTGATCGCGCGCGTGATCTCGTGCGAGGCGGCGATTTTTAAGACCTCTTCCTTGCTCGGGGGAGTGCGATCCTTGTAGCCCTCGATCAAAATCACCGGCTCTTGCGCGCCTTGCTCTCCGATGCCCACCAGCGCGGAGCGGAAGATATCCGGGTGCACGTTAAAGATCGCTTCGCACTGGATCGAGAACATCGTCTCGTCGCCGGTCTCGACGCGATGCGCCTTGCGCCCGCAGTACCAGAGCCGACCCTGCTCATCGAGGTAGCCGACGTCTCCCATCCTGTGCCAGAAGGCGTCTTCGCCAAGTGAGGGGTCCTTGATCTTTGCCTTCCTGGTGTGCTCGGGCTTGTTATCGTAGGCGCGTGTGGCGACAGGGCCGTTCACGCAAATTTCGCCGATCTCTCCCACGCCGAGCTCTCTCGCATCGGCCATGCTTTCTATCGCGTCGTCGGTGATTTCGAGGATCTTGACTCGCATGCGCTTCACCGGTTTCCCCACGCACAGCCCCTTGCCCTGGCGGGTCATCTGGGCGGTCTCACCGAGCACCTCTGCGCTCGAGATCGTGGCCACGGGCAAACACTCCGTCGCGCCATAGGGGGTGTGAAACGAGACCCCTTCAGACAATACGCCGTCGTATTTCTCCATCATCGCGGGGTTGATCGGCGCGCCCGCAGTGAGAATCCGACGCAATGTCGGGAGCTTGATCTTCTTCTCCTGGCAAAACGGCGCCACGCGCTCCCACACCGCAGGAGAACCGAACGCGGTCGTCGCGCCATGGTCCACGATCGCTTCGATCACATTGGCTGGGTTGACCTCGGCGGGTTTGGTCGGGTCCATATCCGGGATGACCACGCTCATCCCCAGGGCGACCGAAAACAGCGAGAACAGTGGGAAGAGCGGGACCTCGATCTCGCCAGGTTCGATCCCATACATCTCGCCGATGGCGCGCACCTGGCCATCGAAGATGCCGTGTGTGTAATGCACCCCTTTGGGAATCCCGGTCGAGCCGGAGGTGAAGAGGATCGCCGCCAGGTCATCGCGGTGTGTGTCCTCGCAGGCAAAGGCGCCAGCGGAGAAGTCGGCCATGGCAGCCAGGGAGGTCGCGCCGCTCCACCACTTCTTCTCGGTGATAAAGGCACGCGCGACGCTCTTGAAGGGCGCGCGGAAGAGGAGCTTGGCAAAGTGCGCGCGAGGGATGCCGATCATCGCCTCTGGTTGGCTCTCCTCGACGCAGGCCAAAAACGGCTCCCTCCCCATGCCGGGATCGATCATGATCGGCACCGCGCCCATTTTAAACAGCGCGAAGGTCAGCGCGATAAGCTCCATGCCTTGCGAGACGAGCATCAGCACGCGCTGTCCGCGCACCACGCCGTGCGCGCGAAGCCCGTGCGCGTAAGCATCGCAGAGCGCGTCGAGCTGTGCATACGTCAGGTGGCTGTAGAGGCGCTTGCCGAGGTGGTTGTAACCCTCGGGTTGAATCAATGCGCGCTGGAAGGCGCGCTCTGAAACGCGCGCGGGCAACCAGGAGGCGACATTGATCCTCTCGGGAGGAGCGATCTCCCACGGAGAAACAGTGGGGGCAACCCGCGCAGGGTCAGACAACATGGCGGTCATATCGAGCATGGTCGACTCGCTTTATTTTTCGATGTTTTGCGTACGCGCGACTTGTATCACAGGTCATCACCCTGACAGAAGAGCCCTGCAAGAACGTGAGGCGAGGAGCCTCCTGTGTGCCATCCTTCTCGCCGCTATGGGGGCGTGTTATTTTGTGCTCCTGGCTTTACGCAGGAGCACGTCGGGATGTTTGGTAAGTGGAGAAAGGCGATCAACGATGCCTTGAGCTGGGTGAACCCGGAACACCGGGGCGACTTTGGCTTGATCGTGCTCGAGCGCGATGTTGGTGGCGTCCAGGCAGAGCTGACGCTTCGTGATCCAGTGGGGCTCAAGCCTGGGCAATGTTCCCTCGATGCGCCGCTTCCCTGGACGTGGCCGCTGAATGCGAAGTTGCTCTATGGCACCATGGATAGGGATGGCAATGATCTCATCCTCGGAGATCCGACCTTCGATGAGTTCTTCCAGGTCGTCTCGGAGGAGCCATTGCAACTCCTCGCTGTGCTCGGCCAATCTCGACGCCGTGGCCTCGTCAACCTTGTCCGAGAGCTGAGGCGAGAGAGCGGTTCGCTCGAGGTCATCATTCATCAAGGACACATCGAGGCGTCCTTCACGCTGGAGGACAAGCGAAAGGTCAGCACACATCGTATTTTTCAGGCGCTCTCGGAGTTTGTTCAGCCAAAGCCGACAGATGATAAGGGGGCGTGGCCTGCGCTTTTGGGGATGCTCTCCTCTGCGCAAGAGGTGGACGGGATCAAGGATCGCATCTTGAGCGAGATCGCCAGGCGGCCCGAGCGTCCACAGCCATTTGTTCGGTGGCTCGAGCACGAGGCGCGCGAGGATAAGGCGGTCGAACTCTTGCTCGCGCTCCACGGGTTTATGCCTCCCGAGCAAAGCCTCGAGGTCGTTTGCGCCAGCGCCCGAGGCGGCCTCGCGCACCCGAGGTTCAATCAGATCGCAACCTACCTGGCCAGGAACAATGCGGCCCGCACGACCTTCGATGTAACCTTGCCTGTCGAGGTTCGCGCAGAAGTCCTGCGTGTCTCGTGGCAAACACGCCAAGCCAAGACCCCTGGACTCGGGCAGTTTCTGTTTCAACTCCTCGAGGCAGACGAGCGTTTGTGCGCGGCGCTTGTTCAATGCATCCGAGGATCTCTCGCCGAGCAAAACGAACTCCCTGGAGAGAACCTTCGAGAGGTTCTCTTTGCCGAACTTCCCGAGTTGTTGAAAAAAGGAGGGAAGCACGTGAGGCGAGAGATCGTGGACACGCTGCGTGAGCACGGCGAGCAAGCTGACACAGAGCTTATGCTCGCCGTGCTCGCGCAGCGTGTCGATGACAATAACGCGCTCCAGATCGTGCAGCGTTTGGGCGAGACAGGAAACCTCACGGCGCTCTCTCGCCTGGAGGAGCTCTCGAGGCAGGAGCAGTTGGGGCCTGTGCAACAAGCCGCGTCGCGTTCGCACTCGCTGATTCGTGCGCGGTATGCGGGCGCGGCCGGTGGCGGGTTGACGCTTTCGGACTCGGCGGATGGCGAGGAAGGAAGGTTGACGTTGGTCTCGGGAAACCAGGGCGCCATCTCTGTGGTGCAAGAGGGCGAAGAGCCCTGAAAGAAAGAGATCAGACAGGATCGGTTGCTAAGCAGGTCGGTGGGCCCTAGAATCAGATAAGGTAGTGGGAAGATCCAATACTGCCAGTACGTTCGAGGCGAGTGTGACCGTTGCTCGGATGATTCATGCGCGCTCAGGCGTTCTCATCCATGGTAGATGGTCGAATGCCTCCACGAGAGTCTGAAAATGACCTACGAAGAGTTTGAGTGGCACATATTGCGGATGGTGTACGAGGAGGGGGTGACAACACTCCAACCCTCTTACTTGGCGTACACCTTCGAGCTCCCTCATGAGACCGTCTCGCGATACCTCGAGCAGGCGGTGGACGCAGGGCTGCTCGAGCTGAATGTCGTGGGTTCCGGGCGGCTCGAATACTTCGTGCCTGGGGCAGACAAGAACACGAAGCTCCCGACCCCTGTTTGGAAAAAGCAGGACGAGTTCGAGGCGCTGGAAGACACCTCCAAACAACCACCTGTGGACAGCGATGTCGAGCACTTGCGCGCGCTGGTCGTGCGCAAGAGTGATACGCCTGCGCGCGCGGATGGTTCGGATGGCGGCGTCTCGCGCGTCGAGGATGGCGCGGATGGTTCTGTGACTGGTGGCGAACAGGGCAAACGACGCCCCTTCGCACACGGCAAGACCCCGGAACTTCCCCCAAATCTTCAGGCCTACATCAAGGAGCGTTACGGCGACACCGATGGTTCACTCCACAGAGTGGTCGCGCAACGCGGTGCGGTGATCGAGCGTCGCGCTGTCGTCGAACATGGCGCGAGCATCCTCGACGATGAGCCTACGCCCGTGCTCGCTGGCGCCGGTGCTGGCGCGAGCACTGCGCTTGTTCCTTACAACAATGGCGGGCAGTTGTTGCGCGTGGAGACCTCGGAGGATGCCTTCTGCGATCCTTCGCAGACGATCTTCATGCGCCAGATCCGCGTTCATGGCGTGCAGTCCGAGACCGCACTTCGCGAACACATTCGCCGTCTCTTCGAGGGCTTTGGCTACAAGACGCTGAACACGAGCGCGGAGCGGCTGCGCTTCGAGCGCGGCAGCGTGACCTTTATCCTGGCGCTCGTGCCGCTGTTCGTGCTGATCCTTCCGCTCTTTGTCTACCTCTTCCTCTATTGCATCGGTCGTTCGACGATCCATCAGGAGCCGCTCGAACTCGACGTGCAAATCAGGAAGAATGGCGCAGACACCTCGAGCTATGACATCGATCTGACCTTTATCGGGCTGCACGGTGTCGTTTTGGGAGCTGCCGACCAGCGTGTCCTCAATCAAGAGATCGATACGCTGCGCGATGAGCTGCGTTGGGCGCTGACGGGCTCTTGAAGAACATCAAAAGAACATTTCCAAAATCAGGGTAAGACATGCATGTGTTGGTGACGGGAGCCTCGAGCGGTATCGGCGAGGCCATGGCTCGCCATTGGGCGAGTCTGGGTGCGTCACTGACGATCGCGGCGAGACGCGAGGAGCGCTTGCGAGCGCTCGCCGAGGAGCTCGACGTCGAGGTCTTCGTGCGTCCCACTGATTTGAGTGATTTGGAGCAGTGCAGTGCGCTGGTTCGCGAGGCTGTCGAACAACTCGGCCCGATCGATTTGTTGATCAACAACGCTGGCGTTCAATACGTCGAACCCGCCGCAGGCGTGAGCCCGGAGCGTGTCACGAAGTTGATGACGGTCGACTTGCTCGCGCCCCTGCACCTGATGCACTACGTGCTCCAGGACATGCTCGAGCGCAAACAGGGCGCCATCGCAAACATCGCGAGCGTCGCAGCTATCGTCCACACGCCCGGCATGGCCCATTACAACAGCGCCAAGGCTGGGCTCGCCGCAGCCTCAGAAAGCATGCGCGTCGAGCTCGCTGATAGCGGCGTGCATATCCTGACCGTTTATCCTGGCCCCGTACACTCGGATATGGAGGCCGCCGCCAGAGACCAATTCGCGGGCTCGTCAGCGGTGGAGCACTTGCCGACAGGAAAACCCGGTGAGCTCGCGAAACTTGTCGCGCTGGCCATCGAAAAAAAGCGCGCTCGCGTTATCTACCCAAAGATTTACGCGTTCAACAGGAGCGCGCGAAACCTCTCGCAATGGGTCACCGACCGCTTCGCGCCGCCGCTCAAGAACGAGTGAGCGCGCTTACGTTTCGAGGTCATAGCGGTTGATGTAGCGGTAAAGCGTTCGCTCGCTCACGCCGAGGATCTCGGCCGCTGCCGCGTAATCCTCGCCCGCTGCTTCCAACGCATCCAATACATCTTGCTTCTTTGCCTTCGGTTTTCTGCCGCGGCGAGAAGCGCGTGTCTTTTCCTTCTCTCGCCGCACGGATGGCTTGCTGCCGTTCTCCTGTGTGGCCGCCGATTCGTTGCCTGCGCGGCTTCGCAGTTGGATCATCGTGGCGAGCTCGCGCTCGGTGATAAGATCCCCCTCACACATCACACACGCCGCACGCAGTGTGTTTTCGAGCTGGCGCACGTTGCCTGGCCATTGACACTCGCCGAGCAGGTGCGCTGCTCCTGGCGAGAGCTTGAGCTCTCGCCCGATGGTTTCTGGCGAGATGCGCGTGAGCAGGCGGTGTGCGATCAGCGGGATGTCCTCGCGGCGCTCGCGCAACGCTGGGATCGTGACGGTGAACGCCGCCAACCTGTAAAAGAGATCCTCGCGAAAGGTTCCTTCCGCGATCATCACGTCGAGGTTGCGGTTGGTCGCCGCCACGATACGCACATCGATCGGCTCGGCGCGTGTCGCGCCCACGGGACGCACCTTGCGCTCCTGGAGCACACGCAACAGCTTGACTTGCATGGCGAGCGGCATCTCGCCGAGCTCGTCGAGGAAGATCGTGCCGCCGTTTGCTGCCTTGAAGAGTCCCTCTCGATCCCGCGTCGCGCCGGTGAAGGCGCCCTTGACGTGCCCGAACAACTCCGACTCGAAGAGGCTCTCCGGGATGGCGCCACAGTTGACCGGGATAAAGGGGCCAGGGCTGCGCGGGCTGGCCGAGTGAATGGCGCTGGCGATCAGTTCCTTGCCCACGCCCGACTCGCCATGAATCACCACGGGGATATCACTGCGCGCGACGCGCTCGACGCGCTGGAGCAGTCGCTCCATTACCGACGATGTGTAGGCGATGTCTGGGAACGCAGCGCGCAAGCCGCTCACGCGGCTGTCGCGCTGGCGCTCGACCTCTTCGCTCAACATCGCGACGCGTTCTTCCAACCCTTCGAGCATCGCCTCGCGCTCCCCGAGCAAGGTGTCCAGTTCGCGCTTTGCTTCCTCGAGTTGTTTGACGGTGCCTTCGAGCTGTTCGAGCCGACGCGTGTTGGTGATGCCGATGGCGAGCTGGTGTCCGAATGCTTCCATCATGCGCCTTGTTTCGCCCTGGAAGATGCCCGGATGAAAGCGGTGGTCGATATAGAGCGCGCCGAGCAAGCCCGAGGCATCGCGCACAGGGACACACAGCACGCTCGTCAAATCGAGGTCTACTACCGAGAGCGCCGCGTTGAAGCGCTCGTCTTCGCGCGCGTTGACCGTGGCCACGGTGCGGCCGGTTCGCGCGGCTTCCTCTGCGATCGTGAGGCTGACCTTGAGGTGGGGTCTCGGGATAGGATCGCCGTCAATATCCTGGCTCGCGGCGATCAGGAAACCTCCCACGCGCTCGCCATCGCCTTCGGCTTCGTCGAGCAAGAGGAATCCTCGCTCGGCGCCGCTCAGGCTGATCGCGATCTCCAGCGCGCGGCGCCAGAGCTTCTCGGGATCGTGTTGGTGGAGGATGATCTCATTGAGCGAGAGCATCCTGTAAAACCGCTCGATAAGTCCTCCCTCGTGACCTTCCCCTTCCGACGCCGTGCCTCGGCGTGTGCGGCGAGGCGCGGTCTCCGGTTGGCTCCCTCGCCTCATGGATGCGTTACTTGTGAGCGTGGTGAGGTCTGGGTAGTTGGCGAAGAAGTCCTCTCGTAGTTCCTTCCCCAGACCGGACGCGACGGCGTTGCGTGCTTGCAGGTTGAGCGAGGTGACTTCGTCGACGAGCTCCTCGAGTGATTCCTGCTGAACGCGCTCGAAGAGCACCGGGCTGTACTTGAGCACGAGGCTGTAGTTGGTGCTCTCGAGCGCATGGTGTAACGCCTTGCGAAACTTTTCGATCCCCGTCATCACCTCGAGCGAGCCCCCCTCTCGCCACCCGAGCATCGCTTCGAGGATGTCGTGATGATCCTCGAGCGCGGCGAGAGCGTGGGTGTCGATGAGGTCTCTCGCCTCGTTTAACTGCGTCGAGGCGGTGGCGAGATCGTCGAGTGACAGGCGCGCCTCGGCCATGGTCAGCAAGAGATCCACGTGCGCAGCAGGAGGGGGCGCTCCTCCCATGGCGAAGCACTTCTCGAGCAGTGAGATTGCTTCCTCGTGCTCCCCACGCATTGCCGCGAGCGAAGCCTGATAAGAGCGTGTCATCAGCTCGTGGCTTTCGAGCTCGTGAGCGCGCGCGAGCTCGAGCGCGCGCTCGAGCAGCGCGCTCGCTTCGTCGAAGCGCCCGAGCAAGACGTCGATGGCGGCGCTGTTGCTGAGCAACAGCAGCCGCGTCGTCGGGCGCGTGGTCTCCTGCGCGATACGCATCCCGCGCGCGTAGTATTCGCGCGCCAGGCCAAGCTTTCCCTGGCTGTGGTAGGCCGTCCCGACGTTGAGCAGGTAGAGCGGGAGCTCGGCGTCGAGGCCCGCGCGTTCGATGTGCTCGAGCGCGCGCAGGTAAGCTTCGGTCGATGCTTCGCGCTCGGCGTTGTACTTGAGCCCGATGGCGATATAGGCGTTGGCGCGAGCGCGCAGCATCGCCGGGATCTCGTCTCGCTCGAGCACCGGGAGGAGCTTTTGCAACTCATTGACGGCCTTGATGTCACCACGCAATGCGCGCGCGCCATGTTTGATGATCGAGAGGTGCGCGATATCACTCGTGAGCTCGGTGCCTCCGAAATCACCGCTGGTTCGACCCAGGACGCCGAGCTCGCCCAGGCCATGTTCAGCGTGCGCGATGGCGCCTTCGTAGTCTCCCGATGAGAGCGTCAGCTGCGCGCGCCAGAGCGCGAGCTTGGTGACCTGTCCTCGGGATGGTTTACTCTTGTCGAGTTCGAGCTCGCTGTCGTCAAGGAAGGTGAGCCCTTGGCGGTGCAACCCTCGGCCATGCTCGAGCCTGGCGCGCAGGAGCGCGATCTCGACGCGCGTGTTTGTGTCCTGTTCGGTTCGCGCGCTGGCGCGCGCCAGCGCGCTCGCCAGCAGATCATGTGAGGTCGCGTCAGCGCCCGAGCGCAAGGTCGCGTCGAGCCAGAGCTCGAACGCCTCGATCGTGGGCGTGTCTTCGAGCACCGCATCGCGCAGCTCGCATTGGATAAGCGCTTCCTGACATGCGCCCTGATCCATGAGCGTTTGGATCTCCTCCAGGCTCGCTGGCTCGAGACCTGTCGACATCGCCGCGTGTGCGCTCTGGCGGATGCCGAGCTCTTCTTCCAGCGCGTGCAGCATTTCGCCGATCGAGTGGCCATAACGGGCGAGCAGTGATTCCCAGCGCGCGAGTCCGATGTCGCGCAACTGCGCCCGCAGTGAGCGTGCGCGCCACCTCTGCCATTGCCTCGGGTCCGGTTGCGCGAGGATTTGCTCGTCGATGTGGTGCGCCGAGAGGTTGAGCGTGCGATCACGCCGCGTCGTGGCGATGAGCGAGAGCGGGAGTTGTTCTCGCCGCGCAGCTTGCAGCGCATACGAGAGCCACGCGCGCACGTCCGGGCTCGCCAGGTCGAGGTCATCCCAGAGCAACGTGACCCCGTTTGGATGTTCTGACAGCGCGCCGAGCAGCGCACGCGTCAACAACTCGAAGGTGTGCAGTTGATCACCCTGTCCGAGCGTCGGAGCCTTGGAGCCGAGCCGCGAGATGAGCGCGAGCACCACAGACCAGGGACCCTCATGGTCGTCCTGTTCCTGCGGGGATGAAAAGAAGCCCACGGCGCGCTCTTCGAGCGCCTGAGCAAAGATCGCGACAGGAGCCTCGCCGCGCAGCTCGAGGCGCGCGCAAATCTGGCGCAACGTCTCCGTCTTCCCGGCGCCTCGTATGCCTTTGAGCAGCAAGAACTCGCCATCCTGTGGGTTCCAGCGGCTCACGATTTCGTCGATGCGTGCTCGCATCGACGGATCATCGAAGAAGAGCGGCGTCTCGGAGACGTTGTCATCGTCAGTGGCGAGCGCGTCGAGGAGTTCCTGAATCGGTGGGCGAGTGTTCGGGTCCTTGCCGAGCATACGCCGGACGATGCCGCCGAGCTTGCCTTTGAGGGATGTCGGGATCTTTGGTGCTTCCTCGCAATGGGCCATGGCCCATCGCGTGAGGTTGTCACCTGTCAGCGGGTAGGCTCCGGCGACCATCCAGCAGATCAGGCAACCGAGCGCGTACATGTCGGCGGCGTGACTGGGAGAGGCGCCGCTCCAGAGCTCCGGCGCCATGCACGGCGCGCTGCCGAGCACATGCCCGCGCTCGCTCTGGCGCATGTCCAAAAGCGGGAAGTCGATCAGCGAGAGTTCATTGTCTGGCGTCACGAGCACATTGTGCGGCTGCAAGTCGCCGTGAACGAGCTGATCATCGTGTAGATCTCGGACATGAAGCGCGATCGCGAGCGCGATCTCGCGCCATCGCTCGCGCAACATCGCGGGCTCTTCATCCGCCAGTGGTTTTCCTGGAATCCAGGCGCGCGCGCTCAAAAACCAGTCCCCCTCTTCGAGCTCGAGGCGAGCGCGCGCTGGCTCGTCCAGTGCATAAAACCAGTCCCATTGTGGCGAGCCCTCGCGTCCCGGGAGCCTCGCTGCGAGCGCGAGCTCGAGCGGCGAGGAGAAGCGCGCGGCGCGCTTGCTCGCCTTGATAATGAGATCCCCCACGCGCCAGGTCTTCTCGGAGGGGTGGTCTCCGAGCTTCGCGTTGGAGGTGAGTTTGTCCGTCAATCCAGGCAGAGAACGGTTCATGCTTTCTTCGTAGTAAGAGAGAAGAGCGTCGTCGGTGAGGACAACATGTTCCTATTTTGTCACGAATAATGTCAATTATGACATGAGGGCCAGCGAAAGAAAGATCTGGTCGAGCTTCTCGTCCTTGTATCATGCGGGGGTGTGCTGGCGAGAGGAGCAGTAGTGGCCAATGGCACGTGGATTGCTATGGTAAGTTTATGATAGAAGAGGTCCTCTACCTCCGTCGAGTAACCAAAAACATGCATGAGGCTCCAGGCCAGGCAAATGGAAGCCCATCGTGATGGTGACGATATGAAGACACGACCCCGACAGCGCTCGTATATCCCGTGGTTGGCGTGCATCCTCGCAGGGGGATGGGCGCTCTTCGCGTGTGGACCTTCGACCTGGGAGCCTGTGCCTGATCCCCCACAACATATCAAATACGACACCGTGCGTATCGAGTATGGGGAAGGGGACGATGTGCTCGATCCTACCGAGTCGGACTTCGAGGAGGTTCAGCAAAAGCTCGTCGGCGAGACCTCCGAGATCGCAAACTTCACGCTCGACACGATCGCTGGCACGAACAAGGCGTTCTACTCGGTGCTCGATCTGGTCGATCGGCTCAAGAAGTTCAAATATACCTATGACAGGGACACGTTGACCTACACATGGGAGGGGCGAGGAAAGCAGGGCAACTACATGCGCCTCGAGGTCCGAGCGCGCGCGGTCGGGTCATCTGATGGTCTTTCTGGTATCGCCGAGCCAAACCCGCACGGTGATAAGGTCGATGAGTCGCATACCTTCGCGCTCTTCTATGGCACCTCGGTCGATGACAACGAGCTGGTCGCCGACGGCGAGTTCGAGCGGTTCGTCGGTGTAGACGCCGGAGGGCGACAGCAGGGCGAGGGGATCTTGAGGATCTACTTCGACAACCGCCGCCTCTATGACAGCACCTCTCCAAGGGGTGTGATGAGGATCGCGTTCCGTTCCAACAATGGCGTTCGTCAGGTGCGTACAGGTTTCTTCCGAACTTACCTCAATAGCCCGGAGCAGATGCTCAACACGGTCTATGAGTACGAGCAGTTCGCGGACAGCCAGGGGCGCTTCCGTTTCTTTGGCAACCAGAACATCGACGGCCAATCAAAACGCGAGTTCGTCTCTGTGAACGCGGCCTGGACACGTGAGCGCGATGGCATCGCGGCGGTTCATGCCACGGGAGGAAACCTCGGCGATCAACAGATGCTCTTCAGGCAGTGTTGGGATTCGGAGCTGATCTCCACGTTTATGGTGACGCGTCCATCGAACCCCGATATCGAGGGGGGCTCGAAAGAGGACTGTGATCCGGCATTGGTCGATCTCATGCTCGAGGCGCCAGCATACGTGGATGTGCCCGAGCAAGACCCTGGCATCCCGGAGCCTCACGCCAAAGAGAACCCGTGAGTGAGAAGGAACCCTCGCGCGCAAGAAACAAATTGGACGGCTGCGTTGCTTTCACGATGGGACATCTTGTAGGTTCAAGAAGAGCGCCCACGACAGCGTTCGGAACGTGAAGATACGAGGCGATACGCCTTCAAGCATTGCAGGGAACATCCATGCTGAGTCGCAAGCGAGCCACCCTCGCCATCGCGATCGCGATCACCGCCATCCTCTCGATCGGTGTTGGCGCGTTCGCATATTTCTCGGGAAAGGGGGGCAACCCCGAGATCAAGATCGTGCCGGTCGAAGAGGCCGTCGAGTTTTCGCCAGCGCGCGTGGTCCCTCCCGAGGCCAGGTCGGTCGAGCCCGCGCCGATGGAGACGACACCTTCTGCTCAAATCGAAGAGGAGAAGCCTGACAAGGTCGAGGCGCTCTCCCCCGAGGAGCAACTCTCGCCAGAAGCGCTCGAACTCGCCTATCAGATCGAGCAGCTTCACCAGCAAGAGAACTTCATCGGTCAGAAGAAGATCGGAAAGGAGGACAGCGAGTTCTCCGACGAGGACTTCGAGGACAAGGTCAAGGTCACCATCCAATCCAATCCTCCTGCCACGATTATCATCGATGGCAAGGACACCGATTACACCACCCCCAAGACCTTTCCGCTCGAGCCGGGCAAGTACGATGTGACCGTGCGCTACGAGAACAAGAAGCTCTCGGAGAAGAAGGTTATTCAGGCGCGCAAGGGCTCCAACGTGAAGCTCAACTTCCGCCAGCCCATCACCGAGCGCACCGACAAGGAGAAGGTCGCAAAGAAGAAGGTTCGCACGCTCAAGCCCGCGCTGCTCGTGCTCGTGACCAACTTCGACAAGGCGGATATCACCGTCAACGGCCTCCCTTACCCCGAGTACTACGAGGAGCCTGAGGACGAGGGGATGTTGCTCCCTGCGGGCGGCCCCTACA
Source organism: Myxococcota bacterium (assembly GCA_036155555.1). Lineage (GTDB taxonomy): Bacteria > Myxococcota_A > Bradymonadia > Bradymonadales > Bradymonadaceae > JAYZVO01. Next base: position 20,438 of record JAYZVO010000160.1, on the reverse strand, counting down.
ACGTGATCGTGAGCTACGATGGCAAGAGCAAGGTCTATGATATCTCGCTCAAGCCTTACGAGGCGCGCTACCTCGTCGTCGAGCTGACCGGCTTCAAGGGGGGCGCCGCGCCCGCGCCTGCGCGTCCCGCTCCGGCAAAACCTGCGGCCAAGGCAGAGGAGCCCAAGGAAGAGAAGAAAGAGGACGAGGGCTCTGGCAAGGTCACCGTTTACTCCAAGCCTCGCGGGGACATCCTGCTCGATGGCAAGGAGGCTGGAAAGCGCACGCCGAACACCATCGACGCCGATGAAGGTCGTCACGAGGTGCAGGTGCGCTACGAATCCGGCGAGACCTCCGAGCCAAAGATCGTCCGCGTCCGCAAGGGCTCGCGTATCAAGCTCTTCTTCCGAGAACCAGCCAAGTAATCGCTCCACGCGAGCGAGCAAGAAATGAGGCGAGGCGGACCTGCTAGTAGGTCCGCCTCGCCTCATTTCTTGCTCGCTGATCCTGTCTATTTGCTCTCGAAGAAGTCGAGGACGCGTCGCTTGGAGGATGCCGAGCGCGCTCGGTTCTCGGCCCACTCGCGCAGCGCTTTGATCCTCTCCTCGTAGGTTTGATACAGCGGTACGGTGTCGCGGATGGCAAAGACGAGGTCATCGGGCGTGAGCTCTCGCCGCGCAGCAAAGGCCGAGTAGAGACCGCTGACGACGACCTGCTCGAGCTCCGAGCCCGAGAAGTTCTCCGTGCGCCGAGCCAGCTCGTCGAGCACGGTGGGGTCCATCACGCGGCGTCGTTTCTGGAGGTGAATGCGCAGGATCTCCTGACGGTCTGAATGGTCAGGGAGATCCACGAAGAAGATCTCGTCGAAGCGTCCCTTGCGCAAAAGCTCGGGCGGGAGATCCTCGACCTGGTTGGCGGTGGCGACGAGGAAGACTGGCGCGCTCTTCTCTTGCAACCACGTGAGCAAAGATCCCAACACGCGCACGGCGCGGCCATCGTTGTCACGCGCGAAGCCTTTTTCGATCTCATCCATCCAGAGCACGCATGGCGAGAGCGCCTCGCTCATCGTGAGCGCGTCGCGCAGTGTCTCATCAGGAGAGTTGCGGCCGTCAAACACGCGCCCCAGATCGAGGCGCAAGAGCGGCAACCCCCAGTAGCGCCCGATCGCCTTGGCCGAGAGGCTCTTCCCGCAACCTTGAACCCCCACCAACAGCAACCCGCGTGGCGCGGGCAGGCCAAATGATCTGGCCTCCGATGAGAACGCGTCCTTGCGCTCGTCGAGCCAGTGCTTGAGCTCGGAGAGGCCGCCGATCTGTTGCATCCCTTCCTTGAGCGGGTGGAACTCGAGCGCGTCATTGTTCGAGATCAGCCGTTGCTTCTCCTCGAGCACGGATGCCTCGAGGTCAAAGGGGGCGTTCCTGGCGATGGCGTCTTCAAACTGCTGCCGCACGCGGACAAACGCGCGTTGTGCTTCCTTGAAGGTCAGGCCCATGGCGCCTGTGACGAGCGCCTCGGCGTCGATGCTGTCATCCTTGCCAAAGGATTCCTCGCACGCGGTGCGAATGGCAGCGCGCCCGGGCAGCGGCATGACCTTGCGCGTGATCTCCTTCTGGAGCTCGAGGTGTGTGATGCGATGAGGTCCGACAAAGACGAGGGTCTTGTGAGAGCGCGCACAGATCGGCTCGAGCTCGCGCAACCTGCGACGCAGCACCATATCCTCGAGCATGGGCGCGGCGTCCTTGAAGATAAAGATCCCCATCGCCTCGCTCTGGGCGATGGCGTCGAAAGCATCGAGCAGATTCGCGTCCTTCTCTTGCCCATTAAACCCGCGCGTCGGGCTCCACTCCCAGACGGGGCGGTGATCTGCTGCGGCGAGGCGGTGGAGAAGCTCCACGCACCTCGCCTCTTCATGGGTCTCGATCTGGATGATCGAATAGGGGGCGCGGAGCAGCGCGCGTAGGTCGCGTGTAAAGGATGACATCTCGCAAAAACCTCGGAGGCTTTGAGTTCATGCGGCAAGAAACGATATGGCGAGGTTGCTTTCCAGAAAGCAACCTCGCCATATCGTAGTTCCAAACGTTCGGGAGCGGTAGGTCCGCGCTCACGCGGCCTCGTTGTCGAGGATCTTTTGGAGCTTGTGAAGCAGGGGGAGTTCCGGGGCGACATCCGAGAGCATGATCGGGGTCTGTCCCGCCTCGACGCGGCGCGTGATGTTGGCGCGCAGTAGCTCGCGCCACTCGGCGGCGAGGTCTTCTATGCGCTTCTTGGAGGTCGCGCTGGGCGCGGGGAGCGAGTGCCAGGTTTGCGTTGGTTTCATCAAGGTCGCGCGGCTCTTCCACTGACCGCGCTGCTCGCCGGTTTCATTGCAGTGGAGGTCGATCTTGGCGATGAGTTTGACCTCGCCTTGAGCGCGCAAGCCCGTCTTGAAGAGGAGCTCGGAGATCTGGATGCAGACGTGCTGAGAGCCGACCTCGAGGTGGAGCTCTTCCTTGTCTTCGAACAGGAGCATGGGGAGCTCTTCGTCGAGCCAGAACGCGAGCGAGTCACGCTCGGGTGGTGGAACCAGCGCGTTGAGCAAGGGCTCATACAGGCGCATCGGCGCGATGAAGTTCGTGATCAGGTTCTCGACCGGGCTCTCCTCGTCGAGTTCGAGCAAGGTGTCGGTGATGATTCGACGCACGCGCGCGCCCGCGTGCTCGTCCATCGGTGCGTGCAGAACTTGAAGAATGTGCGCGGGAAAGAGCTCCTCGACATGAAGGAGGTGCTCTTCGTTGTCGCGTTCGACGCGCATGTCGAGCGCGATGCGTACTTTATCGATGTCGCGATTTGACGCGTTCGGGTTGCGGCACGAGCAACGTTGGCATTCGAGGCGGATTCGGCTGCTCGCGACACCTATGATCGCGTCATCGAGCTTGGCCTGAAAGGTTGTCGGCCAGCCACTTTGACCCGCTACCAGAAATGCCCCGAGAGTGCCTTCGGCGAACATCGGGTCTCGTGTATCCTGCGCTGTGGAAGGCGCTTTCATAGGGGGCTACCTCGATGGCTCGTGAACTTTGACTTTCTGCCTCGCCGACCGTGGCGAGGAAGCGAAGACCTAACAATCATTGACGGCAAAAATTCCAGCCGTCAAGAAGAGGGCTCGTTCGACCCACTCTATCGTGCTCTCTGAGAGTATGGGGAGAGGGGAACGGCGACCTTTCTCGCATGTGTGATGAGGAGAGTATGCGGCCGGTTTCAAAAACGTTCCCCCAGACGCCCGATGGTTGGCAGCTCGAGCTGCAATCTTTCATCGACCCGAAGGCACATGATCCTCAGAAAAAACCGATCCTTTTCATCCCTGGTTACGGGATGAACTCCTACATACTGGCAAACCATCCGACGTCCGAGTCGATCATCGAGCATCTTTGCTCTCGAGGGTTCGCGGTGTGGGCCGCCAACCTGAGGGGTCAGGGTGGCGCGCGACGTGTCGGAGGGCCTCGTCGCATAAGCCTTAACGAGCTTGTCTGTGTCGACATTCCTACCGCGGTCGATGCTGTCCTTCACGAAAGTGGAGCCTCCTCGCTGATTTATGCAGGGTGCAGCCTCGGCGCGGCGATCGGTTACGGTTATCTCGCGCACAATCCCAGAGACCACAACATGAGCGCGATGGTCGCGCTCGGTGGCCCGTTTCGCTGGGAAGATCCGCACCCGCTGGTCTCATTGCTCGCCAGAGCGCCCGGTGTGATCGGCGCGGTGCCGATCAAGGGGACGCGGCAAATGGCAGCGATGGGGCTCTCGCTCGCGCGGAAGGTGCCTGCGGTGATTTCTCCCTATATGAACGCGCGCGCCGTCAACCTGACAAACCCCGCAGCGCTCGTGCCAGGCGTCGATGATCCGACGCCGCACCTGAACAAGCAGCTCGCACGTTGGATCGCGACAAAGGATCTCGTGGTCGGCGGCGTGCACGTGACCTCGGCGATCAAAGAGGTCGAGGGTGTGGACTTGCTTTGCATCTTTGCCAACAAGGATGGCATCGTTCCCCCAGAGACGGCGCTCTCGGTGCTCGACTACATGGAGGCCGGGCGCAAGGACGTGATACAGGCGGGCGATGACCACCTCTGGTTCGCGCACGCCGATCTGTTTGTCTCCGATCATGCGCGCAAGATCGTCTTCGAGCCGATGGCCGAGTGGTTGATCGCGCATCACAGTTAATCTTGCCAACCATTGCCTGAGCCTGGAGCGAAGGGATGCCCGAACTCTCAGAGGTCGAGGTCGCGCGCACGCGCGTCGAATCGTGGTGGCGCGGTCGCGCCGCCGATGAAGTCCGCGTCGAAGATGGCGCTGTCTTCGATAACCCATCAGGGCTCGATGCCGAGGAGCTCTTCAAGCGCGAGGTCGTGTCAGTGCGTCGCCGCGGCAAGTATCTCGTGGTCGACTTCGAGGAGGACGCCGCGGCCATCTTTCACTTTCGCATGACGGGAAAGATCACGCTCAGTGAGGCGCCGACGCGTCGCTTCACGCGACTCTCCTGGCATGTGCCCGAGGTCGGATGGCTTGTCTTCGATGACGCGCGTCGTCTGGGGGATGTGGTCCTGATGGAGGGAGATCCTCTCGAAGAACATCCTCCGCTCACGGCCATGGGACCAGAGCCTCATGACATCGAGGATGGCGCGGCGTTGGCAGAGCTGCTCGGTGGTAGGAGGCGCAGGCTAAAGGATCTGTTGCTCGACCAGTCCGTGATCGCTGGCGTGGGGAACATCGCCGTGAGCGAGCTCTTTTGGCGCCTGGGGCTTCATCCCAAGGTTCGCGCCAATGAACTCTCCGAGAAACAGCTCGAGGGGTTGGTCACGGAGATGCCGATTTACTTCGACTGGCTGGTCGAGGATCAGATGGCGGACGAGATCGTCTATCTCAATGAAGGAAAGGCCGAGAACCCGTTCGATGTCTACGCGCGCGAGGAAGAGCCATGTCGGCGGTGCGAAGCGAGCATCGAGCGCGTGACCTTTAATGGGAGATCCACTTATTATTGCCCGACTTGTCAGCCTCCATCCTGACATCCTCTGACTTACGTCGATCGGCACCTGCGTGGTAAGCTCGCGCGGTGTTTGGAGATCGGGGAAGTGTCGAGCGCGCTCGTGCGTTTGCCACGTATCCTCACTGACGAGCGCGTTTTGACAGCGCTCGATATCCAGAATCAGGAGTTCGACTTGAAGCGCCCTCATCTCATCAAGATCTTTGCGGTGGCGATGTTTGCCTCGCTCACCCTCTCGGCATCCTCGGCGTTCGCTGGCGAGGCTGAATTCCAGACCATGCAACAGGCCAGGAGCGCCTACGACAGCGGTGATTGGGACAAGGCGGTCACGATGTACAAGGGGGTCTACGAGGGGGTCGAGGACAATGATCCGCTCAAGGCCGAGGCCGCGCTCGAGTGGAGCAACATCCTCTGGGAGCGCGGCGAGTACAGGCGGGCAAAGCAGCTCGCCGAGGAGGCGCTCGAGCTGGCGCGCAAGTTCAAGCTGGACGCTGCCGTGGGGCGTTTGCTCGTCAACATCGGGCACATCGAGGCGAGCCAGGGGCAGTTTTCCAGAGCGCGCAAGACCTTCCAGCTGTGCGCGTCGATGAGCAATGAGAACCAGGACCCCGTCTTTGGCGCGGTGTGCAGGATGAACCTCTCGTTGCTCGACCGGCTTGGCGGTCGTCCCGGACAATCCAACGCCGAACTCCAGCGTGATATCAAGTTGCTCGAGGGGGCAAACAGTCCGCTCGCGGCAGGCAGCGCGCTCGCGCGCACCGCTGATTTCTATGCGCGCAACAAGGACTACGCCAGCGCGTTGATGATGCTCCAGAAGGCGCAGAGCCAGTTTTCATCCGCGGGCAGCGTCCCGGCGCAGGCCAGGAACCGCATTCGGATGGCGCAGGTGCTCCAGGATAGCGGTGATTACGATGGCGCCAAGAAGCAGCTCGAGTTGGCGACAGGCGCGTTGCAGAAGATGAACAACCGGCCCGCGTTGGTGAATGCGTATGGTCTGTTTGGCCGAGATGCTCAACATCGAGGCCAGCGCGGCGAGGCGGTCGGGTACTACAACAAGTCGCTCAAGCTCTCGCAAGGGATCGGGAACCCGCAGTTGATCGCCCAGAGCAGCCTCGCGTTGTGTGAGGTGTTGGCGAATCCGACCCCGCTCGACGGGGTCGACCACCACTGCGCGCAGGCGGATCAACGCTTCGGGAAGCTCGGCGTCCCCGAGTTGCAAGTGCGCGCCAAGATCGTGCGCGGCAACCTCGCGCAAGCGCGCGGTTCCTTGCAAGAGGCGCGTGGCCACTACAAGGAAGTGCTCGTGTTGATGGACAAAATCTCGCCATCGGTGCGTGACGAGCCGACCGTGGCGGTGCAGTACGCGAACCTTTGCCAGATCGAGCGCGAGCTCAACATCACGGGCACCTTGAAGACGTGTAAGGCGGGGCTCGAGAAGCTCAAGGCGTTGGGCAACTCGGCGGCTTATACCGAGCACATCGCCGCGACCTACTACGCCGCTGGTTTCGCCGCCCAATCCGAGGAGCGCCTCAAGGAGTCGCTGCGTTACTTCGAGCAAGCATCGCTCGCCTACATGAAGCTCGATAACCCCGAACCTGTGCGCGCCGCCGATGCGAGGTTGCGCATGGGGATCATTTACTCGGCGGTGCTCAAGGGAGAGGACAACGCCGAGAAGGCGATGCGCGAAGGGATCGACCTGTTGCAAGGGCAGGACACGAGGCCCAATGCTGTGCTCGTGCGCACGCAGCTTCACCAGCAGCTCGTGCAATTGCTGGCGGATCAAAAGCAGTGGGAGAAGGTCCGCGTCGAGTCAAACGCGCTCGTCGATTACGCCGCCAAGCACAACAACCGCGCATCGCAAGGGTGGGCCTACAATTACATGGCGCAGGCGTTGCTCAAGAGCGGTGATAAGGCGGGCGCGATCAAGGCGCTCGAGGATGGGGTCGCGATCCTCGATGGCGTCGCTGGCGAGAAAGAGCAGCGTCAGATGATGCAGAGCAGCCTGAAGAGCTTGAAGAAGTAGCGCTTATCGTTTCTCTTCAAAGTGTCCGTTCACGTTAAATACAACCGCGCCGTTCTGTTCGTAGATGTTGTATTTGCACGTGAGCGTGCCGCTGAGTTGTCGATGAGGTTCGAGCTTCGAGAGCGCCTTCTCGATGCAGGGAGGTCCTTCGAGCAAGGTCGCTTTCCCTGACTCGACCTGAATGCGAGCCTCTTGCTTCCCCTTTTGCTCTTGCACACAGTCGCCTACCTCGTTGCACCCGCCAGTGCGTATCTCCTGTGCGCTTTCGCGGAGCGCTTGTTCCAGCGCCTTCCTGTCCAGTCGCTTTCGCGTGGCGGTTTTCGCCTCTTCCAAAAACTCTGCGTAGCGTTTGTCTGTGTCCTCGCCCGGTTTGAGGATGAGGATGTTTCGATCTCGCGGGAGTGGTTGGGAGAGGAGCGGATCTCTCAACAAGAGGAGTCCCTCCTCGCCGACGACGAGCGAGCGTCCGAGCTTGATCGTCTCGGCGATCACGCGGGTTCGTTCCGAGACATACAATGATTCCGAGATGCGAACTCTCTCCAGGCGCGCGAAGGCGTTGTCGTTGGCGTGGAGTCCTTCGAGTTCGAGGTCATTGCCTTCCAGGTTGGTTGCTCCTGAAATGTAAACCTTGCCCCCTTTCGCGTTCGAGATGTGAACCGAGCTTTCCTTGCCCACGTTGAGGTTGTGGAAGGAGCCGCCACGGAGCGTGAGTCGTGCGTCGCTCTGGTTGATCGAGTCGAGGGTGACATCGACGAGTTCGACCTCGGCACCTTCTCTCACCGATAAGCTTCCGATCGCGAATCCTTCGAGCCTGAGGCGGCAACCGTCCGTGGCATAAACCGACTCGTATCGCTTCGGGGCGCCATGTTCGCCAGCCTTCAAGTCGAGTGAGACCCAGCTCGTGCAGCGGTGGGCTCCTCCCTCCTCGGACATGCGCAAGGCGTGTGCCCGCAGCACCAATGGTTTCAAAAACGACGGCGCCTTATTTGCGGGTATTCTCCACAAGGTGGGGAGTGATAGCGCAGCCAAAACCACAGCCGCGATGGCGCAAAGGATCAACGTTGGCTCCCAGCTCGGGCGCTCGGAGGAGTCACTCTTCCGTTGCTTGGGTATCGTAGCGCTGCTGCTTTTCAAGACCGCGAGATCTTCATCTTCGCCGGGTGAAACGTGCGGCGAGGAGCGCTCTGATTTGCTGCTACTCGCCGCAGGCCGAGAGGGCTCAGGTGGTGATAGCGCGCTGTCGATCGCCTCACGAGCGCTCCGTGCATCCTCGAAACGGTCGTCCTTCTCCGGGCGCGTCATGACCTCGAGCCAGGAGCGAAACGCGGCAGGGGTTTTCCTGGGGAGCTTGTCAAAGTTCAGGACAAACGAGGTCGAGACATGCAGGCGCATGTCCTCTGTGCCGATGCCTGCGAGCAAGGCATAGAGCGTGGCGCCGAGGCCATACAAATCAGTGCGTTCGTCGACGCCGGTGTTAAAGAACTGCTCGGGAGCCATGAACCCAGGCGTCCCCGCGGCGACGGTCGAGCTCGATCCATCGCGCTGTGCATCTCTGGCGAGGCCAAAGTCGATCAGGTGCACCTCACCGCTTTCATGGCGCAAGATGTTCTCTGGCTTGAGATCGCGGTGAATGATGGGCGGGTTAAGATCTTGGAGGTAGACCAGCAGGTCGAGCAAGTCGCGCGCGATTTGCTCGACCTGCTCGAACTCCCAACGGCGGCGATGAGATAGCGGCTGCGCGTGAACGCGCTCTTGGACGAGCCAGAATCCATCCTCGACCTGGAATGCATCCAGAAAAGACGGGATGGAGGGGTGATTCAGGCTCTTCAGCGTCTCGAGCTCGCGTTGGTGTGCCTTGAATCCGGCCCAGTCGGCGTCCTCGCGCGCGAAGGAGAACTGCTTGATGATCACGTCGCGGTCATCATCGAGCCGTGTCGCCGCGTAGGTCAGGCGGCCCCCATGCACATTGCGCCCGAGGATCTCCCCCAGGCGGTAACCATGCTTTTCCTCTCCAACACCCAAAAGGAACCTCCTGCGATTTCGGCCAGCCCCACAAAGATAAACGGTGTCACCGAGAAATGCACTGGGTGAACGAGTTGGCGTTCGCGAACCACCCAAAGACACCCCAGCGATCCTGGCACGATTTTCGAAGCGTGCTCCGATACCCACCTGGTGTGTGCTTTTGCAGCAAGGCGCGCTGTCTGAGGATATTTGAAAATTCGAAAATCGTGCCAGGATCGCTGGCCACCAACCTTGGTGTTGGGTGCTCCGAAAGAGGCGGGGTGTGGTGTGATGAGAATCACTGGGTGGCGAAGATCGCCTTGGCGATAGAGCTCCAGACGGGGAGGAGCAAGAGCGAGAGGATCGAGGACCAGACAATCGACGCGCCGACGCGATCCGAGCGCGCGCCCGCCTGGTGAGCCATCGAGAAGGTCGTGATGGCGACAGGCATCGAGGCGAGGACGACGTGTAGCGCGGCGTACTCGCCGGAGATCCAACCGAACTTCCAGCCGAGCAACATCACGCCGAGCATCAACGCGGGGGTGATCGCCTGACGCACGAGGAGGTGCCCCAGCAAGGGGATGTCGCGCGCGGCGAGTCGATCGCGTTGTTGGTAGAGGTAGAGTCCCAGCAGAAAGAGCGCGATGGGAGCGGCTGATGCGGCGAGAGGCTTGATCCAGTCGATCGCCTCGCCGCGCGCTGCCTCGGGCAGCGCGCGCAGCGCCAGCCCCACGGCGGGTGCCCAGAAGAGCGGTTGTTTCGCGACGCGCGAGGCGAGGTCTCTGGCGCTGGTTTTTTCTTCGCCGCCTGACCAGAGCGCGAGGACGGTGGGGCCGAGCGTGACGGCGCCGGTGACGTGAATGGCGACAGCGAGCGCGGCGGGGCCGCCGATCTCTTCGCCGAATGTTGCGCGCACGTAGGGGAGGCCGAGGTAGGCGACGTTCCCGAAGACCACGACGAGCGAGAGGGTCCCCAGTGATTCTCGCCATGTGGGGATAGCGCGTAGCGCGAGCAACATCACCGCGAGGCAGATCGGCCACGCGAGGTAGAAGAGCGGCGATGAAGGGAGCGCGAGCCTGGCATCCACCAGACCGAGCACGATCAGCGCGGGGAAGCCGATGTTCAGGGCGTAGGTATTGAGCGTGGTGATCGCTTCCTCAGGGTCGTGAAACAACCCCGCGCGCCCGGCGAGAGCGCCAAGGAATGCGGGGACGGCCAGCTGGAGAAGGCGTGGTGCGGTGTCGAGGGCTGCTTGTAGCAAGGTTGCGGAGATCTCGGCGTGGTCAGAAGAAGTCCGTGATGTCGAGGATCATGATCCCTGCGCCCACGGTCCCTGGGATGCGGATGAGGATGCCAGCGGTGAATCCCTGCTCCCAGCGTGTGGCGAGCAAGGTGTTGCTGAGCTCGGCGTAGAAGCCAAAGCCTCCTTCGCCATAGGCATAACCTGCGCCGCAAAAGTCTGTGCTGCAAGCATCGAAGGGGCCTTCTGAGAACTTGCTCCACTCATAAAAGACGCGCATGGCGGCGCGGCCCCCTTCGAGCGTGTAATCGCTGCGGCTGTTCAGGAGCATGTGCATTTGCATCCCGACCCCGAGGCGTCCTCGCGCGCCAGGATAGAGCAGCGCGTATCCCTCCAGGTAAGGGCCATGCAAAATCAATGGCGAGTCAGGGAAGTGGAACCTGGCGCCATACCCGAGGCCGACATCCGCGCTGCGCTCGTCGAGCTCGGGGAAGAGCTGCAAGGGCGAGAACGCGCCGCGCACGTCGAAGTGCCCCTGAGCGTAGTTGCGGTCGCTGACCTCGCTCGGCACCCTCGAGACCCCCACGCCGCTCTCCACGCGCACGGGAGGGGTCGCCCATATCACTGGCAGGCAACCTGCGAGCAGCAGCACGAGAGGGCACAGGAGCAGGATGCGTTGCATGAATCACTCGGGGGCATTTATGCGGCGAGAGTGGTCTGTGCTTGGACCGCTCTCGCCGCACTTTTTTCAGGGTCAGCGACAATTTTCGGCCACTGCGACAAAAATGGCAGAGGAGTCCTGGGAAAAACAACAGATCTTTGAGTGCACTTCCACGTTAAGAACTCGCGCACCCGCATGAGACCGTCAATGAAATGACGGTTGTTGTTGGCACAGGTCTTGAAGTGAATCAGGACGAGGCGAACAAGGATGTATCCCTGCGAAGGTGCGAGGGAGTTTTTTTGCAGGAGGTGGCAAAATGAAGATCGCGAAATTTAAAGAGATTCGGCATGCGCTCGGGATGATTTTTTCGGTCCGCGAGGCTCCCATCGAGGAAGATGTGTTTGTCTACCTCGACGAGGATTTGATCTACGCGGCGTACCAAAAGGATCGCACCGAGGTGATTCGGTTTTCGAACCGCCACCAGGACGCGCTCAAGCGCGCCTTCGCGCGCAAGCGGCCAGTACACGCAGGTTAAACCAGTCAGCGTCGTGAGGTTTAGCTCGCGACGCTGCGGAAACGCAGCATGTCGCGGTCGCGCTCGGCGCGACCGATTTCATGCAGGTGGATCAGGTGCGCGGTCAGGCTCATGGCCGCCAGAAACCACACGCTCTCGGGGACATCGGTGTAAACACTCGGGACGAGGTCCATCGGCTCTGCCCACGCGCCGCTCGTCGCCTTCGAGTGATCCTCCAGCGCCACAAAGACCTGTTCTTCTCGCGCCAACCTGTGTTGCTCGTACTCCTCGAGCTTTTGCCTCGGCGCGACGATCGTCCACCCATGCGAGGGATGAAGCGCGTTGACGTTCATCTCTTTTACCCGCGCCAGGCTCGCCAGGTAGTCCCCCATATGTCCTTCCGGGGGACGCACCAGGATGGTCCCCTTCGATGCGACCAGATCTCCGCTAAACATGGTGTTCGAGCGTTTGTGCAAGAGCGCGATATGTCCTGGCGCGTGCCCTGGGGTGAAGACACACTCCAGATCATGCGCGCCGCCATCGAGCGCGATGGTATCCCCATCAGCCAGCGTCCTCGCGAGCCTCGGGTATTTGCTCCCGAGCAGCTCCCCGGTGATTTCATGCGCCCACAAGGGGATGTTGCCATACCGCTCGAGCAAGGCCGGGACGCCGCACACGTGGTCGACGTGATGGTGCGTTAACACGATCGCCTGAAACGTCGCGCCGCGTTCGAGCAAGGTGTCGATGGCGGGGTAGAGCATCGCGAGTTGTTTTGGGTCTTCTGTCCCAGGGTCCACCACGACAAAGGTCTCCTGGCCGATGATGGCGCAGTTGGTGTGTGTGGCGGGAGGAATCGTGGGGCTCTCGAGCGAGATCATGTAGGTGCCGCCGATGTGTTCGATCAGCGTGAGCGGGTCCATGGCGTCCTGATCCACTCGCTCGAGTGACTTATGCTCCGCACCCTGGATTTGCGCGTCCATCTGCCGGAGGATCGCGATGGTCGGCGCGGAGAGCATCACCTCGCCATGTTCGTGCTTGCGGACCGCCTCTGCTGGCGTGATCCACTGTGCATCTTGAAGCTCGCTCGCTTGCACATCTTCACAAATCGCGTCGCTGTGGACACGCGCGGCTTCTTCTTGCGTGAGCACGACGAGAAAAAACTCGGTCTCGAAGCGGATGGGAATCCACTCGGGTGTGACCCATCGCCCGATCGGCCTGTAACGCTGCGCGTCGACGGGAGGCAAGGACGCGTCGAGGAAGTGCTCCTCGCCGCTGTTTTGGTCCGAATCGTTCGCGCTAGAGCTTCGCATTTGTTCGAGCTGCGCGGAGGTTAGCGGCGAAGACGATGCGTCGACGTTGTGCTTCGAGATCGGGCCTTCGCGGGTGAACAGGAGGCCAACCTCTTCAAAGAGTTCACGCGCGGCGCACCCGAGCAGCGCGCGCAAATCCGCGTCCTCGACCTCGCCATGGAGTGGAACCTCGGCATCTCCATCCTCGAGTGAGCCGCCTGGGAATGCGTGGAATCCTCCAAGGAAGGCGAGCTCCGGGCGTCGCTTTGCCCAGAAGAGTTCGAACACGCCGTCGCGAACGCGCGCGAGGATGGTGCAAGAGGAGAGCCTCGGTTTCATGGCGCAGGTATCCTGAGGATAAAGGGGAGAAGTGAGCGACAGCGGTCCTTAGACGCGCGCCGCGCTCAACGCGGCCGCGCCGAGCATGCCCGCGATATCACCGAGCGTTGGCTCGGCCAGCGCGAGATCCTCGCGCGCCGCGCACAGGATCAATGGCGTCAATCGTGACAAGGTTTGCGCGCGAAAGCGACCGCAGTTCTCCCAGACACCACCCCCCATGAGCAACAGGGAGGGGTTGAGGAGGGTACATGCGTTGGCGATCACGAGCGCGAGTTTTTTGGATGCGTCTTCCCACATCGCTTCAAGCGCAGGCCATTGATCGGCCATCTGGTCTGCGGCGAGGAGGTCCACGCCCGCGCCGTGCTCGCCGCCGAGGATCTTGGCTCGGAGTTCTTCGGGAGCGTCGAGCAAGGATTGCCTGGTGAGTGCCTCGAGGTGAATGCCGCCCGCGTAGGCTTCCAGGCAGCCATGTTCACCGCAACCGCAGATGCGACCGCCGGGCTCGACCTTGGCGTGGCCGATTTCGCCTGCCTTGCCGCCACCTCCTTCGAGGAGCTTGTTGCCCGCGATGATACCGCCTCCGACGCCAGTGCCGACGTAAACGGCCAGGACATCGGAGTGGTTCTTCGCTGCGCCAGCGGTGTATTCGCCCCACAGGAGCGCGTTGAGGTCGTTGACGAGCAACACGGGCGCCTCGACAGGCAGGGTCTCTTCGAGAACCTGCGCGAAGTCGAGGTTTCTCCAGCCGAGGTTCGGTGCATTGATAACGGTGCGGCCATCGAGCGCGAGCTGTGCGGCGATCCCGACGCCGACCGATTCGATGACGCTGGCGTCTTGCCAGAGTTCCTCGAGTAGCTCTTCGAGCAAGGCGCGCATGATGCTCGCGACGCCCGCTGGCGATGTGTCATCGCGGAGCCTGGCGCGTCGTGTCGCCAGCGTCGAGAAAGATGCGTCGAAAGCGCAGATGCGAGCGTTTGTCCCGCCGATATCGTAGCCAATTCTCAAGGTTGACCTCATCGCTCTGGAGGGGTTCTTGTCTCGGGTATACCAGACGCATCGATCGGGGTGAAGAATCGTGGTATGACGCCGTGACAAGATGGCGATGGTCGATGTTTCGAGCGAGACGAGGCGAGAGATGACAGATGTCTTGAGAGTGTCCGTTTTAGGGTTGGCGGTGCTGTTGCTGTTCCCTGGGGCGGCGATGGCGCAAGAAGAGGTTCAGGTTGACGGAAGCGGCAGTGGCCCCGTCAACATCGAGGTCAACACGGGAGGTCCAAAGAAGGACACCGGCTTCAGGCTCGACCTGACCGCTGGCGTCAAAGGTGGCCTCGGCGGCTCCTGGGCGCTCGAGGTTCCCGAGAACGCGCCGACGCGTATCGATCAGCAGAGCAAATCCTATTACTCCCAGTTTGGTCTGGGCGGTGATGTCGGCTTGGCGGTGGATGTTCGCGCGCTGGGGATCGTCGGCCTGGAGACGGGCTTTCGCTTCTCGTTCGACAACGGCGATGGCTACAACGAGCTTACGCAAGCAGGCTCGGATGCGATTTTGGTGAGGATCAATCAGTACCAACGCACCAACTCGATGCGCATCCCGTTTTTGCTCAAGGTCGGCAAGCCCAATGGGATCGTGAAGCCAACCTTTGGGCTCGGGATCGAGCTCGTGCGGCAGCGTCAGTCGACGATTCGTTATGACGTCGAAGAGATCAACGCGACGGAGCCAGATGATGTCACCACGCGGCGTGAAGAGCGCAACCAAATCGAGCCCTCAAATTACCCGGCAGGGACGCTCGCGTTGGGCATCGAGATCGACACCGGCCCCATCAAGATCCCGATCGAGCTCCGCGCACAGTACAACCTGAAGTACGCGGGAGGATCTTTCGAGGAGCGCGTGCGCGTCGAAGGATCGGGCAATGATGCGACCTACTACTATGACGGCGCATACATGGGTCACTTTGGCGTGACAGTCGGGTTGATGTACGACCACACGTTCTGGCTCGGAGATTGAGCCTGATCTCTTGCTGTATCGCGCTTAACGCTGCGGCGAGCATCATGTATGCTCCCTGTGACTCGCCGCATGAAATTTAGAAGGGAGGCTATGCGGTGACCGAATCGGTTCGGTTCGCTCCGCTCCTCCGCTGTAACCTTGTGGCAGACTGAAAACTCAACGAAGGAAAGAAAGATGAGCATGGTCAAGCAGTTCAACGAGACGCCCGCAGATTACGTCCCCGGAACCGGGGAACTCCACGCCGTATTGCACACCACCATGGGTGCGATCGACATCCTCTTGTTCGAGCACCGCGCGCCGAAGACGGTCGCGAACTTTGTCGGCCTGGCTACGGGCAAGCGCACCTGGACTGACCCTGACACCTTCGACGCGAGCAATGATCCGTTCTACGACGGCGTGATCTTCCACCGCGTGATCCCTGGCTTCATGGTTCAAGGTGGCGACCGCCTCGGGCTCGGCACGGGCGGCCCTGGCTACCGCTTTGCTGATGAGTTCCACCCCGAGCTCAAGCACACCAAGGCAGGCATCCTCTCGATGGCAAACGCTGGCCCGAACACCAACGGCTCGCAGTTCTTCATCACCGAAGGCCCCACGCCACACCTCGACAACCGCCACGCCGTCTTCGGCGAGGTCGTCGCTGGCCTCGATGTGGTCAACGCCATCGCCAACGTCGCGCGTGGCCCACGCGATCGTCCAAAGGTCGACGTGGTCATCGAGCGCGTCGAGGTCAAGCGAGTCTGAGTGTGAAAGTGGTCAGTGAACATGTCACAGCACACATCATGGCAGCGAGCGTGCTCGCGCTCGCTGCTGTGATGTTCTGGGCTCCTGGTGTTCAGGCGCAGGAAGAGGACCCGTTCGAGGATGAGTTTGGAGAGAGCTCCAAACCTGCCACGGAGGAGGTCGACGAGCCTGTGCGCGAAGCTCCCCCCGAAGCCAGGGCGGAAGCCGGGGTCGAGGAGGAGAGCACGTCGGGTAAGGGGTTCGCGTCAGGACGACTGCGCGTTGGCGGCAGAATCGGTGGTTCTTACAACCAACTCTCTCGCCCCACAGATCCTGCCGGAGAGCCGACCTTGCTCTATGGCTCCGTCTTTAGCGGTCCAGGGTTTGTCCTGGGCGCGCAGGCGAGTTTCCTCGCGACGAGCTCGTCTTACCTGGACATCCTGCTCGAGCTTGGCCTGCTCTATGGGTTCTCCCAGGGGACAGGTTATGCCGAGAGCATCGATGGGACCCAGCGTCAGACGATCCAACTGCGCAGTCACGGTGTGCGCGTACCATTGCTCCTTCGCCTCGGGTCGCGCGGCGAGGGGCGCGTTCGTTTGTCGCTGCTCGCCGGGCCAGAGCTTCTGTTGGGGCTCGCCAGTTCGGCGACTGTCACCAACGAAGGGATCGAGGATGAGCCGCAGCCGCTCTACACGAAGCCTGTGACACATCTCGGTCTGAGCGCGGGGCTCGGGTTAAACTTCAACCTCGGTAAGGTTCGAGTGCCGCTCGACTTCAGGTTGACCTGGGACCCGATGATGCCTGGCTCGACGCGAGAGCGCTTCGAAGACTTCCAGGATCTGAACAACCCAGGAACCTACCAGGTCGGGTTTGACACCCAGCTGCTCTTCTTGCTCGGGGTGGAGTACGCGCTGTGATTCTCTAGACCCCGGCCTGCAATAGCCGAGGCAGAAGCCCTCGGCCTCTTTTCGTGAACCCAAAAATCGAGACCTTTCTGTTGGTGGTGCCATGAGTTCTGAGACGCACGAACGATTCGAAGAAGCAAACGAGCGAGATGCTCTCGATGGGACGCGCGAAGATGGCATGGGCACGGATGGGGAAGTGTCATCGGAGTTTCGCGTCAAGCCTGGCGCGGCTGGCGAGATGCCCGAGTTCGAATCGGATCTGTTCGACCTCGAGATGCTCTCTCCACCGATCTCATCGGCGTCGACAAAGGATACAGACGAGTCCACTGCTTCGAAGCTCCTCGAAGAGGCCATTCTGCCCGCGCCCGAGGGGAGCGATGGCGCGCTCGAGACCTCGGAGCCGATCGAACCTTTTCAGGAGCTTCAGGAAGAGTTCGGCTTTGACGGTGGCTTGAACGCCAACGCTCGCAGCGAAGTGATCGAGGAGGACGAGGAGGACCCTTCGACCTACCTGCTCCGGCTCATGGGTGAGGCGAGGCACAGAAACACGACGCCGCTCTCGCCGATCGCGAGCGAAGAGCTCGACGTGTTCGATTACTACATCAACCGCGAGCTCTCCTGGCTCGAGTTCAACGCCCGCGTCCTCGCGCAAGCCACGGACGAGAGCATCCCTGCGCTCGAGCGCCTCAAGTTTCTCTGCATCTCCAGCACGAACCTCGACGAGTTCTTCGAGGTTCGCGTCGCGCGACTGATGCAGCACATGCGCCTGGACGCGCCAAGGATCGGTCCTGATGGCTTGACGCCTCAGGAGCAGCTCGAGCGCATCTACGAGTTCACGCATCGGTTTGTGGACGAGCAGTACAAGATCCTCAATGATGTGCTCTTGCCAAAGCTCGCGGATGAGGGGATTCACTTCGTGCGTCGCACCGAGTGGAACGAGGCGCAGGCTGCCTGGGTCGCGGATTACTTCCGCCACGAGGTCTTGCCTGTGCTGAGTCCGCTCGGCCTCGATCCTGCGCACCCCTTCCCGCGCATCCTGAACAAGAGCCTGAACTTCATCGTCTCGCTGTCTGGCGAGGATGCCTTCGGGCGCGCGAGTGGTATCGCCGTGGTGCAAGCGCCGCGATCGCTCCCCAGGTTGATCAAGATGTCGCCAGACATCGCCGAGGGGGCGAACAACTTCGTGTTCCTCTCCTCGATCATCCACGCGCACGTCAACGAACTCTTCCCTGGCATGACTGTCAATGGCTGCTACCAGTTTCGGGTGACGCGCAACGCCGAACTGTTCGTGGATGAGGAGGACGTCGAGGATCTGATGATCGCGCTCGAGGACGAGCTCTATGGCAGGCATTACGGCGCCGCCGTGCGCCTCGAGGTCGCGGACAATTGCCCGATGAGCGCGGCGAGGTTCTTGCTCGATCAGTTCGAACTGACCGAGGACAACCTCTATCAGGTCAATGGTCCCGTGAACTTGAATCGCTTGATGATGATCCCGAGCGAGGTGGATCGGCCTGACCTCAAGTTCCCCTCGTTTGTGCCACGCGTGGTGCATAGCTCGGATCGTGGCAAGGGGGATATCTTTGATCGGCTGCGCGAGGAGGACATCTTCCTCCACCATCCGTTCGAGTCCTTCTCCACGGTGGTCGATTTCATCCGCCAGGCATCGCAAGATCCAGATGTGCTCGCCATCAAGCAGACGGTCTATCGCACGATGAGTGACTCGGCGATCGTGGATGCGTTGGTCGAGGCGGCGCGCAGCGGCAAGGAGGTCACGGCGGTGATCGAGCTGCGCGCGCGCTTTGACGAGGAGCGTAACATCCAGATCGCGAGCCGCTTGCAGGAAGCTGGCGCGCATGTGGTCTATGGCGTCGTCGGTTACAAGACACACGCCAAGATGTTGCTCGTCGTGCGCCGTGAGAGCGGCGGGCTCAAGCGCTACGTGCATCTCGGGACGGGCAATTACCACCCGCGCACGACCAAGCTTTACACCGACTTCGGGTTGCTGACGGGCGATGATGAGCTAGGAGAGGACGTCCACAAGATGTTCCAGCAGCTGACAGGTTTGGGCAAGGTGCTCGAGCTCAAGAAGGCGTTGCAGTCACCGTTCTCATTGCATAGCGCGTTGTTGGCAAAGATCGAGCGCGAGGCGACCTTCGCGAGGGCGGGGCGTCCTGCCTATATCGTGGCGAAGATGAACTCCTTGACCGAGGTCAAGGTGATCAAGGCGCTTTACATGGCGAGCCGCGCGGGCGTAAAAATCGACCTGATCATTCGCGGAATCTGTAGGCTGCGGCCTGGGATTCCGGGGGTGTCCGAGAACATCCGCGTGCGCTCGATCGTCGGGCGCTTTTTGGAGCACCCGCGCGTGTACAGCTTCTTTAACGATGGCGACCTCGAACTCTATTGTTCGAGCGCGGATTGGATGACGCGCAACCTCGTGCGTCGCGTCGAGGCGGCCTTCCCGATCGAGGCCGCGTACTTGAAGCGTCGCGTGATCCACGAGGGCTTCGAGGTTTACTTGATGGACAATCAACAAGCCTGGGAGCTCAACGCGGACGCGACCTACACGCGCGTCGAGCGCGCGCCGGGCGAGCCTGCGCGGAGCGCGCAGGCGATGCTGCTCGCAGAACTCACGGAAGGAGCTTGACGCCATTGGAACTCGAGCTAACAGTCAACGGCGAAGTGCGCCATGTGGCGCGAGAAGATGCGGCGAGCGTCGAGGCACTGCTTCACGCTCTCGCCGTCACACAACGCCGCGGCGTCGCCGTCGCGATCAATGACGCGGTTGTCCCCAAGAGCCGTTGGGGCGAGCACGCCCTGGAGGATGGGGACCGCGTCGAGATCATTCAGGCGACCCAGGGAGGGTAGGGCGATGCGCCCTGCGAACCCTCGACCCTTACAAACATCAAGGAGCCATCCATGAGCGTGTCTGGTGACGCACCGCTCGAAATCGGGCCTTACACCTTCTCGAGCCGACTTATCCTCGGGACGGCGCGCTATCCGAACTACCAGGTGATGCTCGATGCGTTGCGCGCCTCGGGGACGGAGCTCGTGACCGTGGCGTTGCGCCGCCTCGATGTGCAAGCCTCGCAGGATGGAGGCATCCTCGAGCTGCTCGCCGAGGAAGGTTACGCGATCCTGCCAAACACGGCGGGATGCTTCACGGCAAAGGATGCGATCCTCACCGCACAGCTCGCGCGTGAGGCGCTCGAGACAGACCTCCTCAAGCTCGAGGTTATCGGCGACGACGACACGCAGCTGCCGGATGGAGAAGAACTCCTCAAGGCAGCAAGAGCGCTGGTCGCCGATGGTTTCCATGTCATGGCTTACAGCAATGATGATCCTATCCTGTGCCGCAAGTTGCAGGATTGCGGATGCGCGGCGGTGATGCCGCTCGGTTCTCCGATCGGTTCGGGGATGGGGATTCGCAACCCATACAATTTCCAGATTATTCGCGAGCAACTCGAGGTCCCGATGCTCGTCGACGCGGGCGTGGGGACAGCCTCGGATGCCGCGCTCGCCATGGAGCTTGGCTGCGATGGTGTGTTGTTGAACACCGCCATCTCTGGCGCACAGCGCCCTGTGTTGATGGCATCCTCGTTCAAGCACGCGGTCTTCGCCGGGCGCTCCTCGTATCTTGCCGGACGCATCCCCAAGCGCCTCTACGCGAACCCCTCCTCCCCGCTCGAAGGACGTATCGAGACGGTTTGAGGTAGACTTCACCACAAGCGGCGAGGAGCGGCGAGAGACA
>JAYZVO010000159.1:0-26408 GCA_036155555.1 Myxococcota bacterium | reverse complement strand
ATCCTGGCACGATATTTGGGTTTTGCTCGAATGGAAGGTGGTTGCCATGGCCACAGCTCGAAGCGTTCGAGCAATGGTCGGAGCAGACCAAATATCGTGCCAGGATCGCCGACCAGTGAGTCTCGCGAACGCGACACTCCGAGACACCCGCGCACCACAAAAGAGAGAGGGCCAGCGGATGCGTCACGCATTCGCTGGCCCTCTCTTTTTTCACGGGCGTGAGCGGGAGTCGCGAGCGGCTTATGCCGCGCGACGCCTGCGCAGCGCGACGAGCCCGAGCCCGACGAGCAGCAGCTCGACCGGAGCCGTCGGTTGGCCACCCTGAGCGCTCGAGCAACCTCCGACGAGGAGGTACTGGTTGTCCTCGACATCCACAGGATAAACCACCGTGACCTCGACCTCGGTCGTTTGACCGCTGCCATCAGTGACGACGATGGTCGCGTCTCCTTCAGGTACATCGGTCACGGTCACCGACCAGTCGCCGTTCTCGTCGACGGTCACGGTCTCGGTCCTGTCACCGATGGTGACGGTGATGGTGTCTCCTGGCGTCCCGGTGCCATTGACGGTGACATCTGGGCCGGTCACCTCGCCACCTGGGGTGGGGTTGGTGACGGTCGTGCCGCTGCCGCCGATGATGATCGTGACCTCGCCAGTCGAGCCCGTGTTCCCCGCCTCGTCCGTGGTGGTCGCCTCGATGGTATGCTCGCCAGTCGAGAGCTCCGTCTCGACCGTAAAGCTCCAGTCGCCGTTCTCGTCCACGACGACCTCTCCGACCTTCTCGCCGTCGACAAACACTTCCACCGTGGAGCCGGGCTCGCCCGTCCCCGTGATGGTCGGCGTGGAGTCATCGAGCTCCTCGCCCATCATCGGGCTGGTGATGGTCACCTCGGGCGCCTCCGTGTCGATGATCAAGGTGTTTGGCCCTGCCGAGCCCTGGTTACCTGCCTCGTCGGTCGCGGTGACCTCGACGGTGTAGGTGCCATCGCCAAGGTCTGATGCATCCACCGAGAAGTCGCCGTTCGCGTCAGCGGTGGTGGTCAGTGTTTCGATGATGTCGCCGTTCTCATCGAGGATGGTGACCTCGACGGTGGCGCCTGGATCTGCGGTGCCCGTGATCGTGGGCGCGGTCTGGCTCGAGGTCATGCCATCTGCTGGGGACGTGATCGTGACCGTCGGCGCGGTCGTGTCGATCGTCACGGTGACTTGCTCGGTCGCCTGCTTGCCGCTCGGGCGCGTGCTCGTGACGACGAAGGTGTAGTCTCCATCCTCGAGGTTGGTCATCGGCTCGGCGGTGAAGTTGCCCATGGCGTCCACCGTCGCGGTGACAACCTCGACCTCGTTGTTGTCCTCATCGCGGATGCTGATCTCGACGGTCGCGTCAGGATCTGCCACGCCACTGATCGTGGGCGTAT
The DNA here is from genome assembly GCA_036155555.1 of Myxococcota bacterium. Taxonomy (GTDB): domain Bacteria; phylum Myxococcota_A; class Bradymonadia; order Bradymonadales; family Bradymonadaceae; genus JAYZVO01. Next base: position 24,996 of record JAYZVO010000159.1, on the reverse strand, counting down.
TGTCACTGGTCGAGGAGCCATCGACAGGAGCAGTGATATCGAGCAACAGCTCCTCGGAGTCGACCGTGACGTTGATGTTTTCCGAGGTCTCATTGCCTGCGGCATCGGTCGCGGTCACGCGGAAGGTGTAGTCGCCGTTGGCGAGGTCGGTCACGTCGACCGCGAAGATCCCCATATCATCTGCGGTAGTGGTCACCGTGTCGATGACGTTGCCTGCCGCGTCGATGACCTCGACGGTGATGGCCGCGTCTGCTTCGGTGGAGCCGTTGACGTTGACATCACGCGTGGGGAGAAGCTGGCCCTCGATCGGGCTCTCGACATTGAGCCCTGGACCTGTGAGGTCGACGGCGAACCCGCTGCTCGCGTCCTGGCTGTCGTTTCCTGCCGCATCGGTCGCCGTCGCGGTCGCCGTATACGCGCCCTCGGGGAGTTGTGATGCGTCGATGCTCCAGTTGCCGTTGGCGTCGACCATCGGCGAGAGCGTCTCGATGGTGTTGCCATTGGCGTCAGTGATCGTGACGGTGACTGCGGCGCCTGGTTCGTCGGTCGTGCCGCTGATGGTCGGGGTGTCATCGTTGGTCAGCGAACCATCAGCGGGGGCATCGAGCGTGACGCCCGGCGAGGTCGTGTCGACCTCGAAGCCCGAGGTCGTCGATGCGCTGTTGCCGACGATATCCGTCGCGGTCGCCTCGATCGTGTAGGAGCCATCCGCGAGCTGCGCTGCGTCAAAGCTCCAGTCACCGTTCACGTCGACCACAGGCGTTTGCGTCTCGATGACGTTGCCTTGTGAGTCGCTGATGGTCACGGTCAACATCGCGCCCACGGCGGCGGTGCCGCTGACTGTGGGGGTCGCGTCATTGGTCGCCGTGCCGCTCGCGGGGGTGAGGATCGAGACGCTCGGCGCGCTGGTATCGACGGTGAAGCCGTTGGTATCAGGTGCGCTCGTGTTGCCAGCGGCGTCCGTGGCGGTCGCGGTGACCGTGTAAGCCCCGTCAGCGAGCTGCGCTGCGTCCACGCTCCAGCCACCGCCAGCGGCGACAGTGGGAGTGAGTGTCTCGATGACGTTGCCGTTGCTGTCACTGATTTCGACAGTCACCACAGCGCCGGGCTCGCTCACCATGCCGGTGATGGTGGGCGTATCATCGCTCGTGGTGGAGCCATCTGCCGGGCCAGTGATACTCACGGTAGGATCGGTCAGGTCGATGGTGAAGGTGTTGTTGACCGTGTTGCTCGCGTTGCCAGCGGCGTCTGCTGCCGTGACTTCGATGGCGTAGGTTCCTTCGGCGAGCTGCGATGCGTCGACGCTCCAGTCACCGTTCGCGTCGACGGTGGGGGCGAGAGTCTCGATGGCGTTTCCTTGATCATCGAGGACGACGACCGTGACGGTCGCGCCTGGGTCGTCGATGGTGCCCTGGATTGTTGGCGTATCATCGTTGGTCGAGGCGCCATCGGCAGGCGTCGTGACGGTCAGGACGGGCGCGGCGGTATCGACGGAGAAGCCGTTTGGACCAGCGGTAGCGCTGTTGCCAGCGGCGTCGGTGGCGGTCGCGCTCACGGTGTAGTCGCCGTCAGCGAGTGCGCTCGCGTCAAACGTCCAGTTGCCAGAACCATCGACGGTCGGGCTTTGGGTTTCGACGACGTTGCCTTGCGCGTCGCTGATTTCGACGGTCACGGTGACGCCGACTTCGGCGGTGCCAGAGACGGTCGGCGTGTTGTCCGTGAGGATGCTGTTGTCTGCGGGCGTATCGAGCGTGACGCTCGGCGCGCTGGTGTCGACGGTGAACGTGACGTTTGCTGGCGTGCTCGTGTTGCCGCCGTTGTCTACTGCGGTCGCTTCGGCGGTGTAGGTGCCTTCTGCGAGTTGTGCGGCGTCAAAGCTCCAGTCCCCGTTTGCATCGACCACAGGCGTTTGCGTCTCGACGATGTTGCCGTTGCTGTCGGTGATGGTGACGGTGACGGTGGCGCCAGGTTCGCTCACGTTACCACTGACGGTAGGCGTGGTGTCCGAGAGGTTGGCGTTGTTCGCAGGAGCAGTGATCGAGACGCTCGGTGCGGTGGCGTCCACGGTGAAGTTGCTCGTGGAATCAGCGCCCGTGTTGCCAGCGTCATCGGTCGCGCTCGCTGTGATGGTGTAATCGCCGTTGCCAAGTGCGCTCGCGTCGAAGGTCCAGTTGCCCGAGCCATCGACTGCGGGGGTTTGGGTTTCGACGACGTTTCCGTTGCTATCCGTGATGGTCACTGTGACAGCAGCGCCAGGCTCGCTCACCGTGCCGCTGATGGTCGGTGTGCCATCGCCCGTGGTGCTGTTGTCGGCAGGCGTGGTGATGGCGGTTGTGGGAGCGGTGGTGTCGACGGTGAACGTGACACCTGTCGCCATGCCGTTGTTGCCAGCGGCATCGGTCGCCGTCGCCGTGATAGTGTAATCGCCGTCAGCGAGCGCGCTCGCGTCAAACGTCCAGTTGCCCGAGCCATCGACGGTCGGGGTTTGGGTTTCGACGACGTTCCCATTGTTATCGGTGATGGTCACCGTGACAGCAGCGCCGACCTCGGCGGTACCAGAAACAGTCGGTGTGTTGTCGTTGGTCGATGAGTTGTCCGCAGGATCGACGATCGCGACCGCAGGAGCGTTCGTGTCGATCGTCACGGTGTGCGAGATCGTCGAGCTGTTGCCTGCTGCATCGCGCGCGGTCGCGACAAACGTATAGGTCCCATCGGCCAGTGGGAGCGTGTCTGTGGTCCAGCTCCCTGGATTGAGAAGGTCCGGGAGCGTGGCGAGGGATTGCACCTCGTTGCCATTACTATCGAGGATGCGCACGTCGACATTGGAGCCCGCCTCGACGGTGCCAGAGACGGTCGGCGTGGCGTCGTTGGTGACCGCGTTGTCTGCGGGAGTGTCGAAGGTAAAGACAGGATCTGCGGTATCGACGGAGAAGCCGTTGGGGCCAGCGGTGGCGCTGTTGCCAGCGGCGTCGGTGGCGGTCGCGCTCACGGTGTAGTCACCGTCAGCGAGTGCGCTCGCGTCAAACGTCCAGTTGCCAGAACCATCGACTGCTGGCGTTTGCGTCTCGACGACGTTTCCGTTGTTGTCACTGATTTCGACGGTCACGGTGGCGCCGATTTCGGCGGTGCCAGAGACGGTCGGCGTGGTGTCATTGGTCGAGGAGTTATCCGCCGGAGTCAGGAGCGTGACCGAAGGATCGGCTGTATCGATCGTGACCGTGTGCGAGACCACGGAGGTGTTGCCCGCACTATCTGTGGCGGTCGCCTCGAAGGTGTATGTCCCGTCCATAAGCGTCGCCGCGTCGACGGTCCAGTCGAGCATCGACTTGGAGGTCGCCAGCGATTGAACCTCGACACCCAGCGAGTTCAGAATGCGGACGGTGACGGTGGAGTCGGTCTCGACTGTGCCAGAAACCGTTGGCGTGTTGTCATTGGTGACGGCGTTGTCTGCGGGGGTGTCGAAGGTAAAGACAGGATCGGTGTCATCGATGGTGAAGTTGACGCTGTCGGTGATCGTGCCGCCGCTGGTGGTGACGGACGCCGAGACCGTGTAGTCCCCTTCCGCGAGGTTGGGGTTCGTGGCGCTCCATGCGCCAGCGCCATCGGCGGTGACGGTCTCGGTGGCGACGGTGTTCCCGCCAGCGTCCTGGATCACCACGGTGACAGAAGCTCCAGCGGTCGCGGTGCCGCTAACATCGAGGTTTGCGGATTGAAAGCGTTGCCCATCGACGGGCGATTGAAGATCGACCGTCAAGCAGGGGCCGCCCTCGGTAGGGCAGGTATAGTCTGCTTCCGTGTTGCAGGTCGCGTCGCAGCCATCGTTTGGGGTGTTGTTGTTATCATCGCAGGTCTCGGTGGACTCGATGATGCCGTTGCCACAGATCGGGTTGGTGAGCGGGACGACCACCGAGGTTTGCCCGCCGCCATCCTGACCTCCAACGTTGATGTCAGCGCCAGCGGTCAGGTTGACCGTCGCGCTCACTTCACGAAACGCCGTGCCGTGGTCGATGAGCAGGCGGAAGGTGTCCGTGTAAGGGGTCTGGTTGAGCGAGCACGTGAAGTTCACGGTCGTGGTGCCATCGCCATTTTGAACAACGCTGATAAGCTCGTTGTTTTCCATCTTTGGCGAGGATGCGGTGTAATCGACGCCAGCGAGTCCCCAGTTCGTGTCGGTTGTGGTGACCTGGGAGTCGCTGTTGTCGCCCGAGACGCCGATGACGTTCGCGCCGCTCGAAATGATGACCGAGCCCCGACAATCGGGATCAGGTGTCTGCGTGATAAAGGGGCCGCAACGCACCATCAGTGATTGCGAGTAGAGCCCATCGCTAAACGTGTCCAGCGCATCGAGCGTGACGCCGGAGCCAGCGGTGTTTGGCGGGGTGGTGGTCCAGAATTGCTCGCGCAAGACTTCGAGCTCACAGGTGCTCGTCGGTCCTCCGTTATTGCCTGCGGGCGAAGCGCCTGCTGGCGTCGCCCAGAGGTTGCTGTCTTGCAGCGGGGTCATCGCTTGGCGGACTGTGCGCAAGGATGACGACGCGTCGGGAGAAGCTGGTGCTTCAGGGTCGCCCCCCTCGCTGCACCCCACCAGGAAGACGAGGCAAGCAAGGATGCTTCGGGTGAGAAGGTGTTTCACTGAGGTTACTCCATGTGGACAGCGACAACGTGTCGTCGCTGATCAGGTTGGTTGGGAACAGTGCTCCCCCCTCAGTTTTTCGTGCGTACGACAACCCTCGAGAAGAGCGCGCATGTGAGGCGTAGAAGCGCTCTCTGGCAGAGCGCTATCCTCTTGCTGTCCTTCAGAATAGCGTCGGGTTGTATACTCGGGGGCTTGATAGCGTCCCCCGGAGTTAAAAGTCAAGAAGACGCGAAAAGGGCCGCGAAAGCGGCCCTTTAGGAGATGTTCTCTGTCTGATTGGAGGTCAGCGACAGGCGTACTTGAAGTGGCGTCGCACCAACTCCCAGGCGTTCTTCCAGCAGATTTTTTCGACGAGCGTCTCGACGCCGATTTCCTGGATCATGCGCGTGTGGGCGATCGCCTCGAGCGCCTCGTGGAGATCCATGGCGAGCAGGTCGAGGTCGAGCGTGGTGGGGTAGCGCGACATCGGATCGATCATCCCGTCGTAGTCTGTTCCCAGTCCGACGCAGTCCCAGATCCTGGCCTTCTCCTGCGGGCTGTAGCGATCATCGAGCATGATCACATCGACCACCCCCAGGATCTGCTGCATCAACACATGAATCCACTGCTCGTCGTGCACCTTTTGCTTTGGCAAAATGCCCGCCACGCGCTGATCCAGGCAGACGCCAAAGATCCCGCCGGTCTCGTGAACCATGCGAATATCATCATCGCAGAAGTTGAGGTTCCAGGCGTAGTAGGCGCCAATATGCCAGTAGTCATCCTCGTTCCCGGTGTCCTCGATCATGGCATCGAGCGAGCTGACGCCGGAGTAGCCCGCGTGGCTCAGGATCACGGGGAGCGCGGGCTCGTTCTCTGCGAGCTTGGCGTTGGCCGGGCGCACGATCGTCTCGTAGTACTCCTTGCGACTACGCGCGCTCATGTGTTTGCAGTCGATCAGGATGCGACGCTCGCCGTTGTCCTCGAGGTTCTCATCGAGCGCGAGCAGCTCGCGCACGACTCTGGCGCCAAAGTCATCGCGCTTCTCGAGCCCTTCGTGCATACGGCGCGTTTGATCGAGCACGACGTAGCCCGCGTCCGGGATGCTGTGGGCGTGTCCGCAGATGCCGTTGTCGAAGTGGTGCGCGAGCGTCAGGAAGAAGATCGGCGCGGGAAGAGCCTTGAGCTCCTTGATGCGGGAGAGCACGATCTCGTCCGCGAGCGGCTCGTCATCAGGGCCTATCGAGAACGTGTGCGCGCCCTCGATGGTCATGACCATCGCCAGCTCGCCAGCCGCGTCATCCTCGATCACCGCGTGCAGTTTCTCCTCGGTGTCGATCATGTGATAGCAGCCCGAGATGCGACCTGCGGTCGTGGAGTCGACCTCCTGGCGCACGCCATCCTTGCGCTTCCAGAAGTTGTACTCCTTGTGGAACTCGTCCCAGTAGTCAAAGCCGGGGCTCTGCATGTGTTTGATGCGCGCGAGCGGGTAGCGCATCATCCCTTTCTGGAGCGCCTGTCGCACAGGCCCCTGGTTCCTGAGGATGCCGCTGAGTTCGTAGAGCGCGTCGGCCGAGCCATCGCGAAAGAACTTCGCGCCAGATCGCACCAGCGTCGCGCCGGTGGCGAGCTTGAGCGCCTCGCTGGTGAAGTTTTGCTTCATCTGCGGGGTGACGAGCAAGAAGCCCTTTTCGATCGGTGTGATCGAGGCAAACGTCAGGCGGCACCTGCTGGCGGTGAGTTTGGCGACGTCCGCCTGAGAATAGGCCGAGGCGCGCTTCCCCTTCTTGAGGTGATCGAGGTCCTCGTCGTGTTGGCTCCAGGGGTGGAAGCGCTCGGCGTCACCTTCGGCGGAGGTGTTGCGCATCCGGTTAAAGCCGTAGAGCGTGGGGTGGCTGTGCAGATCGGCGAACATCCTGGGGGGCATCGCTCACTCCTCTTCTTGCGTGTCCGTGGAAGGTGCGGTCGTGTTCTGGCCGGGCGCGTCGAGGATCTCGATCACGCGCTCGGGATCAAAGCGGGTCATCTTGTCGAGCGCGTCGATGACGAACGACTGGATATCACCGCGGTTTGGAAGCGCGGCGATCATGCCATACATCGCCGCCGAGCGCTCGGGGAGATCGCCGCCATCGCCGACAAGGTCGAGCGCCTGCGAGACGACCTCGGTGGTCTTGCTGACGACCTTCTCGGGGAGGACGGTGACGGCCGCCTTGAGCGCGATCTTCTGGGCGCGCTCTTTCAGGATCTCCTTGCTGGTCTTTGGCGGCACGAGCGCGACGGATTCGCGCAAATCACTCAGGAACGTCTCGGCGCTCTGCAAGTGAGAGCGGTTGATGGTCAGGTGCAAGCTCTCGGGGAATTGCTGCCTGTCGAGGTGCCATCCGCGCACGGTCATCTCGTCGCCGATCTTGTAGATGTCGTGTGTTTTGGAGCCGATGCTCATCACTGACATCGTGGGGTTGCCAAGGATCTCGACGCCATCGATGGCGTTGATGCCGTGGCGCATCGTGTCGGAGATGTCCATGACCTGCTTGGCGATCTCGAGATACCCTTCAAACCCGAGCCTGTGCATGATGGCCCACGCTGCGGCGATGGCGCCACCGGGGCGAGTGCCGCCCATGGTGGGGGAGGCGTAGATGCCGCCGGACCAGTCGGTGTAGGCGAAGTACTGGAGCTTTCGAATCTCGGGATCGCTATACATGATCACCGAGGCGCCCTTTGCCGCGTAGCCATACTTGTGCAAGTCAGTCGACATCGAGGTCACGCCATCGACCGAGAAGTCGAACGGTGGGACGTCGTACCCGAGCGAGCGCACGAACGGCAGCATCATCCCGCCGACACACGCGTCGACGTGGCAGAGCAGGCCGCGCTTCTTCGCGATCGCGGCGATCTCTTCGATCGGATCGACGACCCCCTGAGGATAACTCGGCGCGGAGCCGACGAGCATCACCGTGTCGCGCGTGATCGCCTTGCGCATCGCCTTGGGGTCGGCGGTAAAGTCCGCGCGCACGGGCACATGGATCGGCTCGACGCCAAAGTAGTGCGCCCCTTTCTCGAAGGCGGGGTGTGCGGAAGAGGGGAGGACCATCTTTGGCGTCTTGATGCGAGGCTTGTGGACGCGCGCCCACTCGCGCGCGGTCTTGACCGCCATCAGGATCGACTCGGTGCCTCCGCTCGTCATGTTGCCGACCGTGTTTGGCCCGCCACCCAAAAGGTGCGCCGTCATCGAGACCGCCTCGGCCTCCATGCGCTTCAAGCTCGGGAATGCGCTCGGGTTGAGCGCGTTCTCCGAGAAGTAGGTCGTGTAGGCTTCCTTGAGGAAGCCCGACAACTCCTCGCCAGCGTTGTAAACCAGGCACCAGACCTTGCCATCCTCCCAGTCGGCATCGTGGTCGCGCATCGTGCGCATCGTGTGGAGGATCGACTCCGCGTTGTGCCCTTGCGTCGGGAGTGGTTTTTGGTTGATCGACATGGCCTGGCTCCTTGGGTTTTCTTGCCACAACTCTGGCATCATGAATTGAACATGGAGGATTAAACCGACTCGTTGGTCGGATTGTCAAGCGTTTTCGTTTTTTTCGCGCTCCCCCCGCAAACGGCGCCTGCGCCCCCCGCAAACTGCGCCTGCCTTCGTGAAGCTCCGTTCAAGAGGTCGAGGTAGGCGCCATAGCAATGGATTGACGGCGCGTTTGCTGCCCCCCATTTCGGCGCTACGCTTGAAATAGGGGGCAAACTCTCGCCTTGGTTCGAGGTTGGTGTTTTGCTTGGGGGAGCTTCGTTGCAGGTCGTGCAGAGCGCATGACATGCCCCCCGCTCTTCACTGCGTTCATCGCGACCCCCAAGTTTGGGGGTTGCCCTTACGCTCCGACTCCACGTTGGCGTTTCACGACAAGGAGCTTCGATTTTTGCAGTGAGTGACACGAGGGCACCAAAAGCGAACCTGTGTGCCGAAATCATCGCGAGGGCGCCCCCCAACAAACGGAGTGCTGTTTGGGGGGCAGCGACGCAGCGTAGCAAGGTAAGCATCGCGGCCTGCCGCGATGCTTACCTCTCGAAACAAGAGCGGGGGGCATGTTCCGCGTTCTGCACGACCTACAACGAAGCTCCCCTACGCATAACTCACTGCCAAATCGAAAGCTCCTTGTCGCAAAACGCCGACCTCGAACAGAAGCGCGAGTTTGCCCCCTATTTCAAGCGTAGCGCCGAAATGGGGGGCAGCAAACGCGCCGTCACACCCTCGCTATGGCACGGTGGCTCGAAGAAAGCACAGCGGTTCACGACGGCAGGCGCGGTTTGCGGGGGGCGCAGGCGCGGTTTGCGGGGAGGGCGCAGGCGCGGTTAGATGCAGTCGCCAGACACCATGTCACAGGAGTAACCCTGTGCGCAGTCGTTGTCGCTGGTGCAGCGGGGGACGCAACTGCCGATGCCATCGTAGACGGAGCAGATGTAGTCCTCTCGACATTGGGAGTTGTCGTCGCAGTCCTGGAGGCAGGCGACGACGGCGTCAGCGCCGGAGCCAAGTTCAAAGCAGGTAGAGCCGATGGAGCATTGAACGAGGCTGCAATCCATCGAGCAGTAGCCGCCAGGCCAAAAGTCGAGGCAGGTCAGCCCGTCGCAATCCCAGGCATCAGCGCAGGTCGAGCCATCGGAGCCATCCATCGGCGCGTTGCAGTGTTCATCTGCGCCATCGCGGCAGTTGTTGTCGATGTTGTCGCCGCAGACCTCGAAGGCTCCGGGTGAAATCGCCGGGTCGTTGTCATTGCAGTCGTCTGGCGGAGATGCGCCGTCGTTGTCATTGTCGACGACGGCAGGCGGCATATCTGGTGGGGGAGGGGGCATGTCTGGAGCGGGCTGCTCCATATCTTCGACGGGAGGTTGGCCCATATCTTCTGGTCCAGGTCCTCCGTTGGGTAAGAAGTTGCCCGTCATATCCGGGGTTGGTGTCCCCATGTCGCCTGGGCCCGAGTTTGGTCCGGGGCCAAAGTTCGGGCCACCGTTCGGGTTGCCATTTGGGTTGGGTTGGCAATTTTCGTCGATGGCGTTGTTGCAGTTGTTGTCGATGAAGTCACCGCAGAGTTCGGTGGCGCCCGGGTTGACCAACACGTTGTTGTCGTCGCAATCGACGCTCGCTTCGTAACCGTCGAAGTCGTTGTCAGGGTATCGTGTGTTGTTGTTTTGTGGAGGGGTGGTCATCTGAGGGGGAGGGAGTGTCTGACCGTTCGGCCCTTCAAGATCGACGCCCCCCTGTACGCAACCTCCCATGAAGCAGAGCGCGAACACTGCGCCGAGGATTGTCGCGCACTTTTTACTCACAGGAACCCGCATGTGAAACTCCTTGAAGACGACACGGGGACACTACCAAATCTGAACATGAAACACCATCCTTGCGACATTCGCCGCTCTTCATGACGGCGAGGGAAATGAGCGGGTTCGATGTGCTTTTTGATAGTTGTTTTTGACATAATATTGTGTGCCAAAAATTTCGTTTCTCGTTCGAGGAGTCATCAAGGGGGGAGCTGTTTGTCCGAAAAGTGGGGCGTGGCAAGAAACAAAGAAGCGGTCAGTTTAAAAACCGACCGCTTCCTTGATGTTTGCGGATGACGAGGTCCGCGATACCGCTCACCTTCCCCACGAAGATGCTCACGAGACAATCATCGGCACATTCGAGCAATGTTCACGGTCAAATTTCGACCGCGCAGAATTGCTCGTAATCGATCAGCCCTTGCCACTCGGCGTGCTCGCTGCAAAGCGAGCACTCTGGGTCCTGCCGAAGCTTGAGCTCGCGGAACTTCATCTTTAACCCGTCAAACGCGAGCAATCTTCCCTTGAGTGGTTCTCCGATGCCGAGAATCACTTTGACGACCTCGGTGGCCTGGAGCAAACCGATGACGCCTGGCAATACACCGAGAACACCGGCTTCCTGACAACTCGGGGCAAACTCGGGTGGTGGAGGCTCCGGGTAGAGGCAGCGATAACAAGGCCCATCATGTGGGATAAACGTCGTGACCTGGCCCTCGAAGCGGTACACCGACCCGTGCACGATCGGGATGTTCAGGTGCACCGCCGCGTCATTGACGAGGTAGCGCGTGGGGAAGTTGTCCCCGCCATCGACGATCACGTCCCATCCTTGCCCGAAGATCTCGAGCGCGTTCTCGCTGGTGAGGCGAGTCTCGAAGGCGACCACGTTGACGTCCGGGTTGAGCGCCTCGATCGTGGCGATCGCCGAGGAGACCTTTGACTCGCCAACCCTCGCGTCGGTGTGAATCACTTGCCGCTGGAGGTTGCTGCGGTCGACCACGTCCGAGTCGATGATGCCGATTGTGCCAACGCCTGCTGCCGCGAGATAGAGCGCTGCGGGAGAGCCGAGACCACCTGCACCGAGCATCAGGACCTTGGCGTCGAGGAGGCGTTTTTGCCCCTCTTCGCCAACCTCGGGGATGATCAGGTGGCGGCTGTAGCGCGTGAACTGCTCCTGCGTCAGTTGCTTTGGCATATCGAAGCTGTAACCCGCATTCTTCCAAGCCCGAAAACCACCGTCGACGCTCTCGACATTGGTATAACCCAACTCGCCGAGCGTGCGCGCCGCGAGCGCCGAGCGCGTCCCGCCAGCGCAGTAAATCACGATCGAGGTTTCTCGGTCGGTGGTCATGTCCTCGATCCTCAAGTCGAGGAAGCCGCGAGGTACATGCTTTGCCCCTGGGATCAATCCATCCACGACCTCATCGCGCTCGCGCACGTCGAGGAGGATCAAATCTTCTTTGGCATCAAGGCGCTCTTTGAGCCTGGTGACGTCCGTCTCGCGGATGTCTGCTTTGACGCGCTGGATGAGTTCTTTGAACGTTGTCACTGCGTGATTCTCCCTGTTGCGCTTCGTCTTTTACGAGCCCATGCGAACCTGTTCGGCTCGCATCGATTTACGGGAACGACCCCGAGGTGAAACAATCCATACATGTTTGGTATGGATTAATCAACACCGCAGAGTGATTCGGCTCGCTGGCGAGATGTCGCGAGATTTCAAGGAGTTTTAGGTGGCTTGTTTTTTTCCGCTTCGCGCTCTTCCTGGCGTACGCGCTCTTTCTCTTCGAAGTCCTTGATCGCTTCGGTGGCGCGTTCGAGGTCGACGCGGTTGCCGATTGTCGAGCGCGCTTCATCGATCGCCTCGCGCAACCCGACAGGGGCCGTCACGCGCATTTTCCCCAGCTCCTCGACGAGCGCGGGGTCGGAGTAGAACGAGAGCCCCCTGAGCGCTGCGTGCTGGAGGCGGATGTTTGCGCCATCGCGCGCTACGTCGAGCAACAGCGCCTTGCCTGGCTCACTGCGTCGTTTGCCGAGCGCGATGATTCCAGCAGAAGTGAGCGCTTCGACGCGCCTCGGTTCCTCCTGCTTTACAAAGGGGTTCTTCTTGACCACGCGAACCAGGATCGCTTCTCCCTCGGGGGAGTCGTCCCAGGCGAGCAGCTCGATAAGTTGGCGGCGCATGTCGAACGTGGTGCGATCTTCGAACAGGAGGGTCGCGGCGACCTCGTGCGAGACCCCTCGGCGCGAGCGCTCGAACGCTTGCGCGGTCAGGTAGCCTCGGGTTGGCTTGTCCGTATCGAGGATCATCTCCTCCAGGCGCGTGTCGATGGCGTCATCCTTCAAGGAGGTCAGGAACATCAGCGCGGGCTTTAAACCATCCGTCCAACGTTCGCGGCCCACATAGTTGAGGACGCTCGAGGACGCCTCCTTGCCATCGCTTCTCTGCATCAACGCGCGGATAGCGGCGATGCGAACATCTGGAGAGATGTCGAGCAGCGCCTCTTCGAGCGCGCGCAGTGAGGTCTCTCCCTCAAAGGTTCCGAGCGCTGTGGCTGCCTCCCGGCGTACGATCGGATCGCGGCGCTGCAACAGGATGCGTTCGGAGAGCAACCGCTCGGCCCCCTCGGGTTGGTAGTGCGCCAGTAGGTGAATGACACGGACTGTGGCGCGGCGTGATTTTGCCTGCATGCCCAACGCGATCAGCGCGTCGCGATCATCGCTCGAGAGCTCGGGGCGCTGCAACAACCTGCGGCCGATCGTGTCGAGCGCCTTGAGCGCGTCTTCACCGGCGGGTTTTTCGAGGTTCTCGAGCGCATACTCGAGCAGGATCGGGATCATCGCTTCGTTGCCAGAGGCGACCGCGCGCACGCGCTCGTTGCGTTCGAGCGCGCCACCTTCGCCAAGTTGCCCGAGCAATGCTTCGAGCTGTTCGGCGGTCGCGACGCGGCCATACAGGCGGATCAGGTCGATGCGCTTGCGCTCCTGATCCTTTGGCAGCGTGCGCAAAACTTCGAGCAGTGGTTCAGCTGCAGCTTCGTGGTGTGTGGCCAGCGCTCGCCGCAGCGAGCGCCAGCTGCCCGTTTCCGGTTCGATCCTGTCGATTAGCCCGATGAGCAGCGGGACAGACTCCTCGCTCGGGAGCGCCGAGAGGAGCGACGCGGCATGGTCAAGGTCCTCGAGGCCATCGGGTCGAGCGAGGCGCTGACGCAATGCTTCGATGATGTATCCGCTGTAGGAGCGCGTCATCAGCCCGAGCTTGCGGCGTCGGCCTGCGTCCTCCTCGGTGTAGATGATCTTCAGGATCTCTTGCGCGGCGCTCGTGGGTGGCAAATCCTGGAGGATCGAGATCGGCGTGATCTCTGCGATGGCGACGGCTGTTCTTGCCGCGACAGCGTCCTCGTAGTCGCGCTCGCGCTTGAACTTCTTTCGCTTTGGCGCGGGTCCCTTGGCGGGGTGTGCCTCGAGCAACAGGACGCTCATGCAGCTTGTCTTGATCGGGCTCGAGAGCTCGACCAACAACCCATTCTTTCCATCGACCGTGGCGTAAGGGCTGTCCGGGAGGTCGACGACAAAGCGTTCGCCATTGGAGACGCCCACCAGCAACTTCTTGGGCTTGGGCCAGGCGTTATACTCATCCTCGCTGGCGCCATTCCCGGGGTAGATGCGAAACCCCTTCAAGGGCAGCGAGGCTTCCACGCGCGCGGTGACAAACTCGCCGCGGCCATCACCAGGAGCCCCTTCGGCCCAGATGCTGTCATTGACCCGGTCGCCCAATTCGAGCGGTCGCAACACGGTCGTGATGTCTGTGGGCGTGCGCAAATCACTGGTCGCCGCGCGCCAGAGCGCATACCCGAAGATATCCTCTGGTTCGAATGGGACCGTGGGCAAAAACGCCTGCAACGAGGTCGCGCCTTCGGCCAGGCGGTCGGCGTCGACCTCCATCACGAAGATCCCCTTGTCGGGCGCGAACTTCTCGCTCTCGAAGACCTCGTCGGGCGCGAGCCCGCAAAAGCGCATCCCCATCTCGGGGCGCCTGCGGTTGAGGTGGTAATGCTTCGAGTCTTTCTCACTGAGCCAGAGCTTGTCGCCCCCGTCGAGGTCTGAGTATTGCGCCTTGGTGATATACTTCCAACGCGTGGTGCCGCGCGGTGGCACCTCGACTTGCCAGACGAGTTGCAACGTCGGCGCCGAGAGCGGCGCGTTCATCTCTTCGTTGGGGATGACCTCGAAGAGGACGTACCAGTGGCGCTCGAGTTCAGAGGGTTGAAGCGTTACTTTATAGTTGTAGTAAGCCTCTCCTGCCCATTCTACGAGGGTGAGCGTGGTGAGTTCCTGGAGGCGCTTGCCCTCCTTTTGCATCACCGTCACGCGCCAACCCTGGTTGTCTGCGCTGCGGTGAAGCACCAGGCTCGGAGGTGCGCTGCGCGTGGGGAGGCCATCGAGCGTGAACTGCGCGCGGATCGAATCCTGCGCGATGTCCACATCGATCAAGGACCCCGTGGCGTCTGGATCATCTTTGGGCTGCGCCAGCGCGGAGGTCGAGGTCGAAAGCATCGCCAGCGTCAAGCTCGCGATGCAGACCAGCGTGTGTTTTGAAGAGGTTGTCATGGGGCAGGGCGCCGTTCTCATCGAAGGTCACTCCGCGCTCTCGGTGTAGCGCGCGAGCTTGTCGCCGGGCGTCGGGCGTTCGCCAGTCGCGCGCCAATGTTTGTAGTCGGCGAGGATCTCGGCGTGGTCGAAGCAGAGGTTCTCGGGCAAGGCGTCGAGGGCAAACGTCCCTACATCCTTCGCGTCGTCGCTCGCGATGGGGGTGCCCGTCGAGGTCGCCACGAACACCGTGCTCATCGTATGGACGCGAGGATCTCTGGAGGGGTTCGAGTAAACATAGAGCAGGGCTTTAAGGTCGACATCGAGGCATGTCTCCTCCTTTGCCTCGCGCACCGCGGCGTTCTCCACGCACTCCCCCTCATCGACAAAGCCCCCTGGAATCGCCCATCCATGGGGGGGATTCTTGCGTTCGATGAGGACGATCTCGCCACTGGCGAGCTCGATGATGACGTCGACGGTCGGGCTCGGGTTTTTGTACTCGTTCTTCTGACCTGCCATAAGGCGTGACTCCTTCTCGAGGGTGGGCACGTTCGAGCTGTCTCGAACGCAGGCTCGCGCGAGCGGCGGTATCAAACGCGAACAGTTGACCACAATTGCCGCCAATGAGACAAGGACTCGGCGCGACCTCTGTCGTCGATTTGATGGGAAACTCAAAGAAAGGATCATCGCATGGCTGCAATCTCCTCGAAATCTCCAGGGTTTATCCTGGCCAGTGGTTCTCCGCGCAGGCGAGAGCTGACCGCCGCGCTCGGTTGGGAGCCGATCGTGCTCCCCTCGAGCGTCGAGGAAGTGCGCGCGAGCCACGAGTCTCCGAAGCAATACACCGAACGGCTCGCCAGTGATAAGGCGCGCGCGGTGATCGCTGCGCAGGCGGGGCGCGAGGATTTGCCCGAGTGGGTGCTCTCGGCCGATACGATCGTCGTACAGGATGGAGAGGTGCTCGAGAAGCCGCTCGATGAAGAGGACGCCGTGCGCATGCTGGTCGAGCTCTCGGGCTCGACGCACGAGGTGATCACCTCGTTTTGTTGGGCGAGTCGCGAGAGCAACGAGCAACTTGTCCGCTCGGTGACGACCGTCGTGCATTTTCGAGAGCTCGACCTCGACACCATCCGTCGCTACGTCGCCACGGGGGAGCCGATGGACAAGGCAGGAGCTTACGGGATTCAAGGGCTCGGGGGCGTGTTTGTCGCCAGCATCGAGGGCTCGTTCTCTGCCGTCGTCGGGCTGCCTGTGGCGGCGGTTGTCGAGGCGCTCGATCGCCTCGGTGGGCTCGAGGGTTTTCCTTTTGTTCCCGCGTGATAAGTGGGGCGCCTGAAGTATCACTCGAGCTTTTGTGAGAGCCCGTTTACGCCTGTCCTGGAGCCATGGAGTCGTGATGAGCGACGATAGAGCAACGATCCTGACCGAGAACTACAACGCTGTCCTCGAGCGCGTGAACGCGGCGTGCGCTCGCGCGGGTCGCGCGCCTGACGAGGTGACGCTCATCGCCGTCAGCAAGACGTGGCCAGCCAGTGATTTGCAGGCGCTCTATAATATGGGCGTGCGTCACTTTGGAGAGTCCTACGCGCAGGAGTGGGAGGAGAAGGCGCCAGCGCTCCCTGAAGACATCGAGTGGCACTTCATCGGGCATCTGCAATCGAATAAGGCGCGTGTTATCGCAGGGCATACCCACCTGGTGCATTCGGTCGATCGCAGCTCGCTGATCAAGGAGCTCTCCAAGCGCGCGGGACAAAATGGCGCCGTCGCTCGCGTGTTGCTTCAGGTCAACGTCGGCCAGGACGAGAACAAGAGCGGCGTGGACACGGACGAGGTGTTCGGTTTGCTCGAGAAGGCCACGAGCCGAGAGAACCTCGTGGTGTGTGGTTTGATGACCATCCCACCTTTCGAGGATGATCCCGAGGTGAATCGCCGCAACTTCAAGGAGCTCGCGGCATTGCTTGAGCCTTGCAGGGAGTGGTTGCGGGAGCGCGGGTTGCTCGAGAAGCACCCCTTCGAGCAGATCTCGATGGGGATGAGCGGAGATTTCGAGATCGCCATCGAAGAGGGCGCGACGCTCGTCAGGGTGGGCTCGGCCATCTTTGGGAACAGAACCTATTCGGACTGAATCAAGGGATCGCAGGAGAGAAGAAGATGAACACCACACCAACGATCATTCTTATTGGCTGCGGTCAGATGGGCTCGGCGATCGTGCGCGGGCTCTGCGCCTCGGATTTTGATCCTCGAAACCTCGTCGTCGTCGATGTCGACGAGGATCGCCAGGAGGCGCTCGCGCAGGAACTCGGCGCGCGCGCCGGAGAGGATGCGCTCGGCGAGGATGATGGCGAGCGCGTGTACCTGCTCGCGGTCAAGCCCTGGTATATTCAGGGGGTGCTGTATGCGCGTGACTTCAAGGCGCGCGACCAAATCATCAGCGTCGCCGCTGGCGTCACCACGCGCGATATGCGCGAGTGGGTGGGGGAGGGGCCTGCGATCATTCGCACGATGCCAAACACCCCGTGTCTTGTTGGCGCTGGCGTGACTGGCATTTACGCCGAGCGGGGCACCAACCTCGCGGCGGCGCGTTGGGTGTTCTCGCGCGTTGGCGAGGTCGTCGAGTTGCAGAGCGAGGCGCACTTCGACGCGCTCACCGCGATCAGCGGTTGTGGCCCGGCGTATGTGTTCACGATCCTCGAGGCGCTCGCTGACGGAGGCGTGATGATGGGCCTCGATCGCGCGACCGCCCGAGCGCTCGCCATTGGCACATTGCTCGGCGCCACCAAGCTCGCCGACGAGAGCGAGGAGCACACCGCAGAGCTCAAGGACAGGGTCACGAGCCCCGGCGGCGCGACGATCGCGGCGCTGCGCGAGCTCGAGCGCGGCAACCTGCGTCACACGCTCATGGCAGCCGTCGAGGCCGCCGCGCGTCGCAACAAGGAGCTCGGCCAGAAGAGCTGAGTTGACCTCGCGGGTGACAAAAAATTGACGGCTG
Source organism: Myxococcota bacterium (assembly GCA_036155555.1). Taxonomy (GTDB): domain Bacteria; phylum Myxococcota_A; class Bradymonadia; order Bradymonadales; family Bradymonadaceae; genus JAYZVO01. The sequence continues at coordinate 7,513 of JAYZVO010000159.1, read as the reverse complement.
GGGTGATGCACCGGATCATGGCGATGCGTTTTTTGGGAAAACCATCGGCGGCCATGGAGGGCAGCATGAAGTACAGCGCAGAAGATATCCTGCACCAGTCTTTCGAGAAAAAGTTCCGCGGTTATGATCCTGATCAAGTGCACGAGTTCCTGCAAGGAATGGCGCGCGAGTGGGATTACATGTCGAGCGAGATCATCCGCCTTCAGGACGAGGTCGACGGACAGGTTCGAGAGCTTCGCGAGTTTCGCAAGCGCGAGCGCAGCTTGCTCGATGCGCTCAACACCGCGAAAGAGGTCGCCGATGAGATCTCGAACAAGGCGCAGGAGCGAAGCGAGCGCATCCTCGAGGAGGCCACGCACCGCGCCGAGCAGATCGTGGCGAGCGCGCATCGCGAACATGACGCGATGATCGACGAACTCCAGGCGCTCAAGCATCAGCGGGTCAAGCTCGCCAGTGATTTGCGCGAGGTCCTCGACGCGCATCAGCGCATCCTCGATGACGTGCACACGTCCACGCCATCCTTTGACGCTACACCGCAAGAGGCGTCGTCCAATACAGGACCGACCATCCACCGCCGCCCTCGAACGCAGCCTCCCGCGCCTCCCATGGAAGCCGCGGATTACGACGAGGATTACGACGAGGACGAGGATGACTTCGATGAAGTGCACGCAGCCTACGAGATCGATGAGGGGAGCCGCCCCACGGTCGTCATGGATCGCGCGAGCTCGTCGACGTTGACCGGTTTGGTGCCACAGGAGCACGCGAGCTGAAGCGCTTTTGTCGAATCTGTCGAACCTGTTAAACCTGCCGCGACGCCAGGAAACCAAACGAGCCGAGGAGATGAAGTCTCCTCGGCTCGTTTGGTTTCCTGGCGATCATTTCATGCCGTGGGTTGTGGTATGAATCTCATTCATGGTGTGATGATAGGGTGTCATTCGTCTTCATTCTCGACGCGGTTACGTTGAGGATCGGAAGGGCGATGGCGCTTGCGTTGTTATCGTCCTGACCGCGAAGGCCGTGGGTGGCCTTTGCGTCAACCTCTCCTGTGCAGCTAGAATAGGTTTGCGCGGGGCGCTCGTGCGAGAAGGTCAGGAAGATGGCGAAGCGAATGATACATGGGCTGATGGCCGCACTGCTCCTGTTCACGATGGTGGCATCGGGGGCAACCTCGGCGATGGCAGCGACTCCTGATGATGTCGTGGTTCGTCCCGGCGCAAAGGGTGCGGTGACGATGCACTACCCCGAGCGCTTCGAGAAGGCCGCTGGGAAGCTCGAGGTGCAGGCCACCGATTCGATCCGCAAGCTCGAGTACCGCCTCGGGCTCGAGGATATGAGCGGGATCGATGTCTACCTGATCAAGGATCTCGACGATTACTTCACCTGGAACCAGATCCCTGCCAGGGCGCCTCAGTGGGCGATCGGGCTCTCGTTGGTCGACAAGAAGACGGTGCTCGTGCGCCATGGCCTCGGGCCAAACCGTCAGATCGTCGACATCGAGAAGACGTTTGACCACGAGCTCGCGCACGTCGCCATCGATGTCGCGCGCCAGGGGAACCACGTCCCCAGGTGGTTTAACGAGGGCTTCGCGAGCTATCAGGCGGATGAGTGGACGCTCGAGCGCGGCGAAGAGGTCGCCAGAGCTGCTGCCACCGGCACATTGATTCCGCTCAAGAAGCTCGACCGCACTTTCCCGGATCACCAGCAGACCACATCGCTCGCGTACGCACAGAGTCATCACTTCGTGCGTTACCTCGCGGATCGCTACGGCGAGGATGTGTTCGCCTCGATCATGGATCAGATCCGCCAGGGGGAGACGTTTTCCGTCGCGTTTACTCTGTCCACCAACGATGATTTCGAGCGCGTGGAGAAGGTCTGGCGAGAGAGTTTGGCCGATGGCGCATCGCCACTTTCGGGTTTGGCCGATGGAACCATCTTATTTTTTGGCGCATCTCTGCTTTTCCTTGTAGCCTGGGCCAAGCGAAGGAGAAGGTCCCGCGAAAAATTCGAGAGGCTTGATGACGGCCTCGAAGGTTGGGACTACGATCCGTCGCGTTACAAGCTGCCCGGCTACACGTCCGTCGCCAAAGGATAGGCACGGACCAGGCGCAAAGGATTGCGCCGCTTTTGATGAGACGCTGGGCCAAGCTTTGGGACCATGGATGGTACCGACACGGAGCATGGAAGCGTCATGGCTGATTTCTCGATTCAAGATCTCTCTTCCCCCCAAAATGATGAGTCCGAGCGCAAGACGAGGCACGCCTCGTTTCGTCGCCCCGATCTCGCTGATGTCGACGCGTTCGCGCTGACCTCGGAGACGGATCGACACGACTTCGGGCCAACCTCGCCAATCGATATGCGTCGCTCGGCGGCCTTCAGGCCGCCCGAAGAGATCGCCGCGCGACGTGATGTCGTGCGCGCGCTCAAGCGCTCGATGGAGAACGACGCGTCGTTGCTCTCGCGCGATGGCGCCTCGGTCACCGCGTCGCTGTTCGCGTGCGCGCAGGCCGACGAGGCGCTCGGTGAGTTCGAGTCCGCGGGGCTCACGCTCGCGACGATGAAGCGTGAATCTGTCGCGCCTTCTTACGCGCACGTGCGCGCCGCGCGTCGCATCTGGCGTCAGCTCGGTGATTGGGACCTGGTGGAAGACTCGCTCTCGCGCGGCAGGCAGATCGCCCCGCAATCACTGGCGGCGTTCGAGGCGCTCGAGCAAGCGACGCTCGCGTGGCTCAGTGATGCCCCGGCAGAGAAGATCGCCTTGCTCACCTCGCTCGAGAGGTTCGACAGCATCGATCCGCTCGCGGCCTTCTGGCGCGCGCAGCTTGTCTTCGACGCGATGCTCTCGACGGGTGATATCGATGGCGCGATGTCCTCGCTCGAGATGTTGCTCGAGGATGGCGTCGAGCTGCCCGAGGAAGTCTCCGTTTCGCTCCATATTATGTGTGCCATTCACGAGAACCTCTGCGGGAACCTCGACGCCGCCAGCGAGCGGCTCTCGAAGCTCGCCCGCGCGGGGTTGCTCCCGGAGGAGATGCTCGATGCCTGGATGTTCTTGCTCTGTGAGCGAGGATCGCTCGGCGAACTCCTCGAGGTGCCCGCTGGCGCGAAATCGAGCCGTGGCGCGTTGCTCGCGCGCGCTCGATTGTTGCTCGCGCGTGACCTGAACGAGAGCGCCGTCGACCTCTTCGAGAAGCTCGAAGGCGCGAGCGCGATCGATGCTCATGTGTTGCGCCTGCACGAGCAAGCGCTCGAGCGCTTGCTCGTCAAGAAGCGCGAAGATGACCTGTTCGGCTTCGATGACGAGCTGGGCGACGAAGAGAGCGAGAGTGATGACGACAGTGAGATCGCTTCGATCTCGGCCGCCGCGCCAACTCGCGCGCATGAAGAGATGCTGATCCAGGTCCTGAACCTGCGCCTCGACGTCACACCGAGCGATGATGAGTGCGTCTCGTTGCTGCTTCGTCTGGGGCGTTTGTACGAGGAGATCCCTGGCGCAGATGATGCCGCTGCGGAGGTCTACCGCGAGGCGCTCCAGCTCGCGCCCACTGATCCTGCTGTCCTGCGCGCGCTCGGTCGCATTTACTCCAAGAACAGCTCCTGGGAGCAGCTCGCTGCGCTCTACGAGCACGAGATCAACGTGCTGCGCGACGAGCCTTCGGTCTGGCGCAGGCACTTCCAGGTCGCAGGTCTCTACGAGCAGCGCTTGCAGGACGGGCGCGCAGCGCTCGAGCATTACCTCGAGGTGTTGGCGTCGCGCCCTCACTTCTTGCCCGCGCTCAAGGCCACCGCGCGCCTGATGGAGCAGACGGAGCAGTGGATCGCGCTCGCGGACTTCTTCCTCTCGCGCGTGTCGACGACGACCTCGACGCGACAGCGTCTCTACATGTTGGACAAGGTCGCTGAGATCGCCGAGCACCACATCGAGGATGATAACGTCGCCATCGGCGCGTGGCGCGAGATTCTGTTGCTCTCGCCAGAGCACCCGAACGCATACGCTTCGCTCGGTCGCTTGCTCGCTCGCGCGCATCGTTGGCGCGAGCTCGTCGAACTCAACGAGCAAGAGATGGGACGCATCGAGGACACCGAGGAACTCGCGGACCTCTACCTTCGCAACGCGGGTATCCTGGAGCGCAAGCTCGAGGATCTCGAGGGCGCCGAGGAGTGCTACCGCCGCGCGCTCGAGATGTTGCCCGATTTCCTCCCCGCGCTCGAGGGCCTCGGCCGCTTGCTCGCCGGGGCAGGGCGCTGGGATGATCTCTGCGAGATGACACGCGAGGAGCTCTCGAATCTTGTCGACACCCGCGAGCAGGTTCGCCAACTCGGCGCGCTCGCTGAACTCGCCGAGTTCCAGCTCGGTCGCGTCGAGGACGCGGTGCGCTTGCACGAGGACGCGCTCGCGCGTGAGCCGAGTGATATCAACGCTTACTTTGCGCTCGCGCGCCTCTACAGGCAGCAAGCGCGCTGGGATGATCTTGTCGGGTTGCTCACGCGCCGCCTCGATCGCGCGGACTCCGCGCAGCAAATCGCCACGTTGCACGCCTCGCTCGCGGACATTCACGAGTGGCATCTGCAACAGCCAAAGGCCGCCTTCGATCACTACCGTGCGGCCATCTGCACCGAGCCCGAGAACACGCACTGGTTGGAGGGCGTCGCGAGGTTGTGGTCTGTCGTCGGAGAGGAGCCCGGGAGGTTGGCGCACTGGCTGACCGAGATCGCTCGCGGCGCCGGGCTCGAGGGAGACACGCGCGATGCGTACCGAAAGGTCATCTGTCGTCTGACCGAGCGCGCCGCTGGTGTGCCCGAAGCCGCCATGGATCTTCGCCGCGCCGGGAAGAAGGACGACGTCGAGAACGGCGTCATGCTTCGCATGGCCGATGGGTTGTTTGGCGACCGTCAGACCAACGCGCTGCGTCGCGTGCATCATCCGCTGCACCGTTGGGAGGTCGCCACGAGCATGCCTCGCCACGGGTTGCAGATGCTCCCCGGTTTGGAGCTGACGCCTGTGTTCAAGGCGCTGCCAGCGACGGCGCTGGAGTGGTTCCTCGATGAAGTGGAGCTCGCGTCGGTGGTTCGCCTCGACGCTGCGTTCCTCGAGCAAAACGAGGATCAAGATCGCGCGCTCGGGTTCGAGCTCGGCGCGCTCGTGCACAAGGGGGCTCGCTGCTGTCATACGCTCGCAGGTCCCGAGACGAGCCTCGCGAGGATTCGCTTCCGCGCGCTCGAGGCGCGTCGCTTTGGCGAGACGGAGGAGTACGAGGATTGGACGCGACGCGAGATCAACCGCCTCGAGCGCGAGGATATTATCGCGAGGCGTTACCTCGAGTTGGCGAGCACGCGCGAGGACGAGGCGGGTCGCCGCGGGTACCTCGCGAGCGCTGCCACGGCGCTCTTCCCCGAGTTGGAGAAGGGGAGCGTGCCTGTGAGCATCGCGCGCCCGGACGGCCCGGTGATCGATGACCTGTACGATGCATTGTACGCGGATTATGCGTGGTCGTTGCTTCGTCGCTGCCTCGATGTTCACGTGCATCGCGCACAGATCACGCCGATCCGTCGCGCATACCTCTGGGATATGCTCTCGGACATGCTCGAGCGTTACCTCGAAGATCCTGCCGCGGCATTCCATGCGCGCAAGGCGTGCTGGGAGTTGACCGGCGAGGCGGATCACTTGATCGCGTTGGTCCGTTTGAGCGAGCAGCTCGGGAAGGCGGATGAGGCGCTCGAGTTCCAGGACAAGTTCTTCCGCAAGCTGTGGCAGCGTGCCGATATCGCGCCTTCGCGTTGTGTTGGCGCTGGCCTCAAGCTCGCGAGGATGCTGCGTGCGCGCGGCTTCGAGGAAGATCACCTTATCGCCATGGAGCTTTTGGAGGATCTGCTCGCGCGCTTCGAGCGAGAGGTCGAAGCGGTCGACGCGCGCCTCGAGCTTGCCAGGGTGCACGCCTCGCACGGCGATCCATACGCGGCGGCGGAGTTGTTCCGCCGGACGCTTACGCCCGAGCGCGTGCGCGGTCGCGAGGATGACTGGCGCGAGTTCGTCCGCATCTACCGCGATGGCGTGGGCGATGTGGCGACGGCGTACAACCTCCAGTGGACGTTGGTGCACTCGTTGCCAACGAGCGAGCGCGACCTGGTGATGCTCGTGGATCTCGCCGAGGAGGCGGGCGCGTTGGATAACTGCGCGCACGAGCTCTCTCGGTTGGCCGATGAGGTCGGCGGGCCAGGGCGCCGCGCGTTGCTCTGGCACGCGGCGATGATTTTCGATGACCACCTCGGTTGGTTCGAGGACGCCTCGCACATTTATCAGGATCTTCTCGTCGGCTTTGCCAATGAGGAGGAGCGCGTGCGCCTGACGCGTCGTCTGGCGATGAGCCAGTCGCGCTTGCCGAAAGGGCAGACGAGGGCGCTGGAGTTGTTCCGCGAGCTGCTCACCATCGACCCGTTCGATGTGGCGACGTATCGCGGGATGGCGAGCCTGTTCACGGACATCAACACGTATGACCGCGCTCGCGTGGTGACGCAGGTCCAGCGCGCGCTCGGTGATAATATCGAGGTCGAGCAGGTCCGCACCAAGACCGTGCCGAGCCGCACGTTGGAAGAGGCAGAGGTCCTCGAGACCCTGTTGCCTGAGGGGTTGAACAGGGAGCTTGTCGAGGCGTTGCGCATGGCGATGCCGCTCGCGCAGAAGGTCTGGTCCGAGGCGTTGCCGCAGCGCAAGGCGATCGAGAACGATCGCCGCGCGTCGCGCGAGTTGATGCCGATCGCGGACCTCTTCTACACGGTGGGAGATGCGTTCCAGCTCGGTCGCCTCAAGGTGTGGTTCGGTGATTCTCAGCCGTGGCCAGTGCAGGTGTTGACCGATGGGCAGCCGCTCATCTGGCTCAACACCGAGACGCTCGCTGCGTTCGACGAGCCCGAGCTTCGCTTTATGGCGGGATACACGGCGGCGTTGGCGACGACCGAGTTGGCGCCATTGCTCCAGCTCGACGGGCGCTCCGTCTGGCACTTGCTCGAGGGGGTGTATTACCGCCAGATGGGCAAGGGCTTTAGCGAGCGCGTGGACGTGGCGAGCCAGGAGATGGCCGAGCAGACCTCGAGCCCGCTCTTTGCTGTGGCGCGTCGCAGGTTGCTCCAGGCGCTCGAGCCCGTGGCGGATCAGCTCGCGACGGCGCATTGCGAGGCTTGGTCGCGCGCGCTCGAACAGTTTGCTTACCGTGTCGGCCTCGTGCTCTGCGGTGACATAGAAGCGGCGGCGCGTTGCATCCTCAAGCTCGAGGGGTGGCGCGGTGATCTCTTCGAGCCCGGCGCACAAAAAGTGCTTCGTCGCCACGCGCACTTGCGCGAGCTGATCACGTTCGCGCTCTCGGAGGACTACCTCGAGGTGCGATACGCCCTCGGGCTCGCTGGTCGACCCAGCGTCCTCGGGATCTGAGGCGAATTAAAAACCACTCGCCCGCGAAAAGAGGGGCCGCCGTGGTTTTGTGTTTGGGGGGGGTGGTGGGTTTTACTCCCCCCAAAAAAA
>JAYZVO010000158.1:0-11393 GCA_036155555.1 Myxococcota bacterium | reverse complement strand
GGCCCGGGGGGGGGGGGGGGGGTGGGGCGGGGGCGCGCGTTTGTTGGTCCGGCGTGCCCCCGCCCACCCCCCCCCCCCCCCTTCTCGGTCAGCGGCGACCTGTGGAAAAAGATGGGGAAAATCAATGCGGTGGAGCAAGATCGAGGCGTCATCGTCCGAAAAGAGAGGTGCCATCTTCGCTCCCAGGCCAGGAGCGAGGACGAGCCTCGAGACGCACTGTTGTGGCTCGCGGAACCCGCGCTGGATGTGGTTGTAAAAACCAGGCAGCGTCGGAGGGCTGCGGTGCGTCTGGTCGGCGATGGCGGGCGGGGTCTTTGGACCCCGAAGGGTGGGAGGGACCCCTCTTCCCCCTTTCGTTTCCTACAATCTCCCCCTCCCAGGATGCCCTTCTGTGACCTCGAGCCTTACCCCTTTTATGCTGAAAAACACAAAATCGTGTTTCTACGATTCGGTCAGGGGCAGACAGCATCACACTCTCCTCGCCACGCAGGGGGGAGCTTCGGCGCAAGGGGCTTGCAACCTCCGGAGCGCGTGTACATATTGATGACTGGCCGCCGGGATCTGGCGGCATTTCAAAGACATCCTTCACGGATAAAATAGAGAGAATAGAGATGATCGAGATTACCGCCTCCAACTTTGACAACGAAGTCAAAAACAGCGACGTCCCTGTGATCCTCGACTTTTGGGCGCCCTGGTGTGGCCCCTGCAAGAGCATCACGCCCATCCTCGAGAAGCTCTCGGGTGAGTATGGCGGCAAGGTCAAGGTCGGTAAGGTGAATATCGACAGCGAGCCCGCGCTCGCGCAAGCTTTCCGCGTTCGCTCCATCCCCACGATCATCGGCCTTGTCGGCGGTGAAGTGCAGGATAACTCGGTGGGCTTCCGCGGCGAGCAACCTCTTCGCGAGATGTTCGAGAAGCTCTCGACCTGAGCACGAAACAACGCGTAAAAAAGAGGGGCCTGGTGGGATTCCACCAGGCCCCTTTCATTGGCGCTCGCCGTTGCGAAGTCCGCGAACGCGGTGCTACATTGCGCCCTCTCGCGCGAGCTGAATCCGTGACGGGAGTTTCGACCCAAAACCTGGTGATTATGTTGTGCTCGGGTGGTAAAACCGACCTCCCCACGACAGACCTACAGCACGTAACCTGGAGAGTGAGATGGCCAGCGAGACGATCGACCACATGTTGCCCGAAGAACACCGCGGACTCTACGCCGCGATCGTGCAGGAGATTCAACCCCTCGTCGACGATGAGTCCTACGAGCAGGCGATCGCACGCGTCGATATGATCCTCAATGGCATCCCCACCGATCAGGACCATCGCCTCTTGCGCGCTGCCTTTCTGGCAAAGCGCGGCGAGCTCAAGCTCGAGGGTGAACGCTACGAGGAGGCCGAGGAGGATATCCGCCACGCGCTCCACAATGGCATGCGCCTCCCCAAAGTTTACGCGCTCGCGGGTTGGGCACACTACCAGATGGACAAGCTCGACAAGGCGCGCGAATACTTCGATCAGGTGCTCGATGAAGACCCTGACGCGGTCAACGCTCTCTCGGGTCGCGCGCTGGTTCTTATCGAACTCGACGAGCTCGACAAGGCGCGCGCTGACCTGACCCACGCCATCCATTGCGACTCCTCCGATGAGAGCCTCTACGCCATGCGCGCCGAGGTGCTGATTCACCTCGGAGAGCTCGAGCAGGCCGAGCGAGACCTCAAAGAGGCCCGCGCCATCGCACCCAGAGACCAGGATTACGCCCTGCTCGCTGCACGCCTCAAGGCCGTCATGGGTCAATCCGAAGGCGCGCTCTCGATCATCGAGGAGGCGCTCAAGTTCGACGAGGAGCCCTCGCTCGAAGCGCTGCTGCTTCGCAGCCACCTGCGCTTGCTCAATGGCCAGCCCAAGCAGGCGCGCGCTGACGCGATGAGCGCGTCGAACCGCTTCCCTGACGAGGCGTTCGCGCTCGTGCAGCTCGCGCATGTGCAGTTGACCGAAGGAAACAGCGCGCTCGCGCTCAAGGCCGCCGAGCGCGCCGTCAAGCTCGACCCCACGCTCCCCGATGCCTACCTCGTGCGCGGCGCCGCCGCACGTCTCAATGGGGACGAGGTCGCCGCGACCGAAGACTTCAAGCGCGCCAGCCAGGCGCCCTCCGAGCTCCCGATGTTTATCTTCGGGCCTGCCTACGAGGCGCTCGAGGATGACATCTTCGACAACTCCATCCTCGGGATGCTCCAGGAAGAAGAGCCCGCCGCGCCGCAAGCCGCCAGTGGTGGGAATCCGTTCGCTGGCATGGGCATGCCTGGCCTCCCCGGTTTGGGCGGCATGGACCCGATGAAGATGATGAACCAGATGTTCGACGACGATGGGAACATCCGCGGTCCCTTCAAGCCGCTGGTTCAAATGGCGCTCAAGAACGCCCCCTCGATCCTCAAAAACATGCCCTCGGGCATGCTCAAGAATATGGGGGGCATGGACCCAGAACTCCTCAAGCAGGTCGACTTCGACTCGATGACGCCCGAACAACTCGAGGCGCAGATGAAGGAGTTCGCCAAGATGATGAAGTCTGGCAAGGACCCCATGGAGATGGTCCGCGAAGCGCGCGAAGAACTCGAGAAGAACAACAAGTCCTGAGCGCTCGCGATCGGTCATGGCAAACGGTCGTAAAACGATCGTTCTGCTGACTGGACATGCCTCGCCGAGTGGGCAGAATCAAAAACTCGGCGGGAATGCCGATGCAACATAACATCGTTTCTTGCATCGATTCTCATTGCCCGGCCCAACCTATCGGCCCACACGATCACAGAATCGTATCTGGACAAATGCCAGACGATCCGTCATATGCTCTGGGCCCGACCGGGTAGGAACAAACCAGAATTTTCGCGAACCTTCGGGGTCTTAAAGCCCCGTTGCTCCCTATGGGAAGCCGGTTTTCGCGGATTTGCACTATTTTGAGGACGGAACCTTTATGCCATCGACCCTTGTCATCGTGGAGTCGCCTGCCAAGGCAAAGACGATCGAAAAATACCTCCCAGATGGGTACCGTGTGCTCGCCTCGCTGGGACACGTTCGCGATCTGCCTGACAACGCCAGCCAAATGCCCGCAGAGCATAAGAAAAAGCCGTGGGCAAAGCTTGGCGTGAACACTGAAAATGGCTTCGAGGCTTTCTACGTCGTCAAAGAACAGCGCGCCGAAGAGGCCGTCAAGACGCTCAAGGACGCACTCAGCGAAGCTGACGAACTCATCCTCGCGACAGATGAAGACCGCGAAGGTGAGGCGATCAGCTGGCACTTGCTCGAGCTGCTCGCGCCCTCGGTGCCGACAAAGCGCATGGTCTTCCACGAGATCACCAAGACCGCTATCAATGACGCGCTCAACAATACGCGCACCATCGATATGAACCTGGTCGAAGCGCAGGAAACTCGCCGCATCCTCGACCGCCTCGTCGGCTACCCGCTCTCGCTGCTCGTCGGTAAAAAGATCAAGTACGGCCTCTCGGCTGGCCGCGTCCAGAGCGCCGCGGTGCGCTTGCTCGTCGAGCGCGAGCGCGAGCGCCGCCGCTTCAAGATCGGTTCTTACTGGGACATCAAGGCCGAGCTGTCCAAGGATAGCGAACCCTTCACCGCGAACCTGCACTCGATCGATGGCACGAGGCTCGCCAGCGGCAAGGACTTCGACGAGTCCACGGGTAAGATCGCTGCGGGCAAGGATGTCCTGCTCCTCGACGAGGACGCCGCCACCGAGCTCGTCGCTAACCTCGCGAGCAAGAGCTTCGAGGTCAGTGATGTCGTCGAGCGCGAGTACACCACCAAGCCAAAGCCTCCATTCACAACCTCGACGCTTCAGCAGGAGGCATCGAGGAAGCTCGGCATGAGCGCCAAGCAGGCCATGAGCACCGCGCAGCGCTTGTACGAGAATGGTCACATCACCTACATGAGGACCGACAGCACCAACCTCTCCAAGCAGGCAATCGCCGCGGCGAGGACGGCTGCCAAGGATCTCTACGGCGATGATTACGTGCCTGATAAGGCGCGCTTCTACTCCTCCAAGAGCAAGAACGCGCAGGAAGCGCACGAGGCGATTCGCCCCTCCGGTGACGCGTTCACGCACCCGGACAAGAGCGGCCTGAGCGGTCCTGAGCTTAGCCTCTATCGCCTGATTTGGGAGCGTACCGTCGCCTGCCAGATGGCTGACGCGCGTCGCACCAGCATCCGCGTCGACCTCGAAGCCGAGCACGATGGCAAGGTGCACCTCTTCCGCGCCAACGGAAACCGCATCGACTTCCCTGGTTACATCCGCGCGTACTTCGAGGGATCGGATGATCCCGACGCGGCGCTCGAGAACGTCGAGTTGATTCTCCCCGAGATGATCGCCGCTGACACGGCAGATTGCGAGCGGCTCGAGCCGCTCGGCCACGAGACGCGCCCACCTTCGCGCTACACCGAGGCATCGCTCGTTCGCGCGCTGGAGGAAGCAGGCATCGGTCGCCCATCGACCTACGCTTCCATCATGGACAAGATCTCGACCGATGGTCGCTACGCCGAGAAGCAGGGCCGCACGCTCGTCCCGACTTATATGGCGTTCGCCGTGACCAAGCTCCTCGAGGATCACTTCCCCGAGCTGGTCGAGCGCGAGTTCACCGCCAAGATGGAGGACGACCTCGATGAGATCGCCACCGGGAAGGTGAGCAAGGTCGATTACCTGCACCAGTTCTACCGCGCAGAGGGCGCCTTCGACGACAAGTTGCAGCGCTGCGAAGAGGAGATCGATCCCGAAGACGCTCGCCGCATCGACCTGGAAGACCTCCCCGTCGAGATCCGCGTCGGGCGCTATGGACCCTATATCAAGGTCGATCACGAGGTCGAAACGGTGGATGTGCCTGATGGCGTTCCTCCCGCAGACCTCTCCTACGAGATGATCGAGCGCGCCATCGAGAAGAAGGCCGCAGGCCCAGAAACACTCGGCGAGCATCCCGAAACCGGCGAGACCATCTACGTGATGGATGGCCGCTACGGCGCCTACGTGCAGCTTGGCGAGAAGACCGAGGAGAACCCCAAGCCAAAGCGCGCCTCCATCCCTGATCCGCTCAAGCCCGAGTCGATCTCTAGGGAAGACGCCATCCGCTTGCTCTCCTTGCCTCGCGAAATCGGCGAGCACCCCGAGTCCGGCAAGAAGATCGAGGCGGGCATCTCGTCGGTCGGTCCCTACATCAAGCACAAGCGCGACTATCGCAGCGTCGCCAGCGTGGATATCCTCTTTGACATCACGCTCGAAGAAGCCGTCGCGGTCTTTGAAAAGCCAAAGGCCAACAGCCGCCCTGTCCTCAAGGAACTCGGCGATCACCCCGAGACCGAGAAGCCCGTCGAGATCCTCAAGGGCCGCTATGGACCCTACATCAAAATGGGCCGCACCAACGTCTCGCTCCCCAAAGGGGAAGAGGTCGATGACGTGACGCTCGAGCGCGCGGTGGAGCTCATCGCCGAAAAGCAGGCGAAGAAGTCGACCAAGAAAACGACGAAGAAGAAGTCCACGGCGAAGAAGTCGACCGCAAAGAAGACGACCGCCAAAAAGACCACGGCCAAGAAGACGACCGCCAAGAAAACTACGGCCAAGAAAACCACGGCCAAGAAAGCGGACGCGGATAAGTCCACGGCGGAAAAGAAAACAACCGCCAAGAAGACCACCAAAAAGTCCACGGCTAAAAAGACCACCAAGAAGGCTTCCCCCAAGAAGAAGTCCTGATCCCTGACAAGGTCTTGAAAAGTCAAAGAGGGCGCTCGTGCAAACGAGCGCCCTCTTTTCTTTTCAAGCTCTTATCGTTGTATCAATCCTCGAAGACGTTCGCGGACCAGGGGATCAAGCTCTTGAGATCGTTCGCGCGACTGCGCGCGAGCGGGACGCTCAGGTCGGCGTCCCGGTCGACGATCAGGCGATACGTGCCCGCTCCCCATGGCGCGATCGAGGTGATCGCGTCGAGCTGCACGATGTAGCTGCGGTGGGAGCGAAAGAAGCGATCCGGGTCGAGCTTCTCCTCGAGAAACTTCAAACTAAAATCAGTGATATAGCGCGACTCCCTCGTCTGGATCACCACGATGCCGTCCTCGGCCTCGAAGAAGAGGACCTCCTCGAGCGGTACGACGCGATAGACCCCCTTATCCTCCACGGAGATGCGCTCCAGCGCGCGCGGTGCGTTCGGGTCGACCTCTCCTCTCGCGGGCTTGCGCCTGGCTCTGGCGCGCTCCAGCGCGCGCTGGAGGCGCTCGGTGCGGATCGGCTTGAGCAAGTAATCCACCGCGTCGACATCGAACGCATCCACCGCGTAATCATCATACGCGGTGACGAAGATGATCTGTGGCTTGGGCTCGCCGCGATCGCGAATTAGCTCGGCCAGCCGAACGCCATCGACACCGGGCATGTCCACGTCGAGGAAGATGAGGTCGACGTTGTCCTCGAGCTCGTCGAGCTTCCCCAACGCTTCCTTGGCCGAGGCGGCCTGGGCGACGACCTCGATGGACTCGTCCGCCTGCTCGAGCAACCAGCCGAGTTCATCTCGGGCCGGGGCTTCATCATCGACGATAAGTGCGCGCATTCTCACTCCTGTCACGCGATCTAGTCATCCTGCGTGCGCGGCGAGACAGCTTCCTTGAGCCGCGTCCTCGCCTGATCGGTCAGAGTCATACTTTGGGGGCGGAGCGCGTCGTGCGGGATGCAGAACTCAGCGCATGCGCCTTGCTGGCCATCATTACGATGTCTGAGCGTGAGTGTCACGGAGCCTTCGAAGAAACGCTCGAGACGTTCGCGAACATTTTCCAGGCCGACGCTTCGGTGTCGCTTTTGTCGATTGCGCCCACGCGCGCGCGCCTTCTCGTTCTCGTCCATGGGGCCTGGGCCATCGTCGATGACGCGAATCCAGATGTCTCCGTTTGCATCCGGCGCCACGCGCACATCCACACGCACGCTCCCATCTCTGGCGCCATGGCGAATGGCGTTCTCCACCAACGGTTGGAGAATCAATGGGGGGAGGATGATGCGGTGGGCGAGGTCCTCGTCGATGGTGCTCGCTTCGAAAACCAACCCGTCGCCAAAGCGCGCGCGCTCGAGCTCGACGTAGCGCTCGATCTGATCGAGCTCGTCGCGCAGGTGCGTCTCCTGATCATCGCGCGAGAGCGTGTAGCGCAGGAACTCCGACAGATCCAATGTCAGCTCTCTTGCGCGCACGGGGTCGGTGCGAATCAGGTAGGCCAGGGTGTTTAGCAGGTTGAACAGGAAGTGTGGTTGGAGCTGGTACTGGAGCGCCTCGAGGCGCGCGCTTCGCACCTGCGCGCGCGAGGTGACGGCGTCCTCGCGCGCTTGCTCGAGCTCGCGCGTCAACCCGAGCAGACCCATGAACAGGATCACGCCGACGGTGTTGGCGGCGATCTTTGCGGCGTGGAGCTCGACATTGCTCGCGATCTGGATCGCTTGCTCGGCGTCGATGGCCAGGAACACCGCGCCGAGCGTGACGTGGTGCACCAGCTGCGCGGCGATCGCGCCGAGGATGATCGTGCTCACGCGGACGCCGAATTTTCGCGCGATAAGGCCCGCGACCAACCCATCGATGACGCTCGCGGCGAACATATAAAAGGCCAGGTCTGGCGGCGCGATGAGTGCGTTGATCACGCCCGCGGCGGCGCCCACCAGGCTGCCCACCAGGCGCCCCCCGAGGAAGCCTGCGACGATGATCCCGATGGCGCGGATGTTAAACGTCTGCCCGCCGAGTTCGAACCCGAGGAAGATCCCCCAGATCGCGAGTGGCCCGAAGATCGCCAGGATGAACGCGCGGCGTCGAAAGCTCGCGAAGCGACCGGTCTCCTCGAGCCAGACCTCTGCCGGGCGCAACAACACGAGCACCAGCGAGGTCGCCACGAGCACCGAGACCTTCTCCAAAAGGTTGATGATCAGCCCGATCGCTTCCACGTCACTCCTCTCACTGGCCTCGTCACGAGCACGCCCGAGCATAGCCGAGACGCGCTCCGCGCGCACCTTCGGTGTTCTTTGTCAGCGCGTCGCCAGGTTGCCTGATTTGGTATCGGGTTTTGATCGCAGCAAAGGTCATGAAGGGCTTGTGTCAACGTGAACGAAACTCCATCCTGTGACGCGAATCGCCTCGCCGCGCCAGTTTGCGCCAGCGAAATGATGTCCTCATCGAAGTAAACAGCGAATATCAGGAGAATGTTTATGAGTTTCAAAGAGTTGCTCGCACCTTATCAGGACAGGCTCGAGGTCCCCTCGCCCGAGGAGGTCGCGGCGCGAGCTGAATTGCACGAGCGCTTGAATGTGACCGATGACTACATGGCGGTGTACCTGTCTGGCGCGCTCTCGCTCGATTTGTCGGGTGATATCGGGGCTCCGAGCGCGGACGCGGAGCTTCCTTTCTGGACCACAGACATCTCGATGCTCGGCAAGGCAGAAGATCCCGCCATCGAGGATATGCCCGAGACGCTCGCCAGCGTGTTTTATTATCTCGGCGATGACTCGGGTGGCGGATTTATTTTCCAGATCTCGAGGGGCAAATGGAGAGGTTGTCTCGCCAGCATCGCCGATAGCTACATCGAGTCCTTCGAGTACGGCGAGGTGGATGTCCCCGACGCGCCGATCACGACAGATGAGGCGGCGGATGCGTACCTTGCCGGGTTGCGACAGAGCATCTTGAGCATCCGCGACCTGAACCTCCAGGAGTTCTTCGAGCTTCGGTTGCGTCACGCCAGGCGTTGAGTCCTCTCCAGAAAAATTCTTATCTGCGGTAAGGCGTGTGACCGAGGAGGGGGCGCGGGTTTGTCCATGTCGACCTGTGGATGCTTCCGAGGAGTCGCGCGGACAAACCCGCGCCCCCTCCTCGGTCAGCGGAGACCTGTGGAGGAGAACCCGCCAGCTAAAGCTGGCGAGAGCTCAACTGGTCGAGCGCCTTGCGCGCGTGAAGCCTGACCTCGAGGTCCTCGTCCTCGCGAGCGCGCTCGAGCGCGCTCTTTAAATCCGCGTGCGACCAGAAGAAGAGCTGCTCGGTGATGGCGCGACGTGTGAAGGTTTCACCGCGCTCGAGCGCGTCACGCAAGGTCTCGGCGCAGAGCTCGCGCTCCTGGGCGTCGAGCGCGAACTGCCCCCGCACGCGCCACGCCGTGGCGGCGCGCTGGATTGCTCCCCAGGTTTCCCCCTCGAGCGCATCGCGCAAGCTGGACCAACGCTCGAACGGCGGCTCGCCGAGCATCTGCTCGAGCGATCGCTCGAGATTAAAGTGAGCGGGCAAGCCGACATCCTCGAGCGCGGCGACTTGCCACACACACCGCACCTCCAGATCTGGCACATAGAGGTAGCGCGCCCACGCATGCCCGTCTGGCGCGTGCCATGTCGCGGATTTTGGCTCGGGGCGAGAGGGGAAGGTGCAGGAGCGCACGTCCTGGAGGGAAAAGCCAAGCTGCTCCATCGCTGCGGCCAACCACTCGAAGCGCAAGTTTTGCGCGAGCACATACACGCTCGGACTCCTGCGGTGAATGTTCGCCAGGAGGCCGATTTGGTGATCTGGACTCTTGACGAAAAAAAGGACTTGCTTAACGCTCGTTAAGTCTTACTTTAACGAGCGTTAATGAGGACTGGGAGATGCGTTGTTTTGCGCACCCCCAAAATCAGCGCCCAGCGAGGTTGAAATTAGAAATCATGAGTGACGAGACGGACAAGTTGAGCCCGCTCGAATCCTACTTCATCGAGAGCGGCATGCCTGAAGCAGCAGCGCGTATCCTCTATGTTGCCTTGGGGCTCTTTGCCGCCAAGGGGTACACGGCTACCAGCGTGCGAGAGATCGTGCAAGAAGCCAACGTCACCAACCCGATGCTCTACTACTACTTCGACAACAAGGAGGGGGTCTTTCACAAGCTGATCGAGCTCCTCTTTAATGGTTTGCAAGAGGGCATCGAACGGGTCCTGCTCGATGACGACCTCACCCTTCGCCAGAAGCTTCGATCCGTGATCGATTTGCATCTTGATGGGGTGGGGGAAGCGCACGAGGCGCTTTTTTTCGTGTACTCGGTCCTGTTTGGGCCAAGAGAGAGCAGACCGCAGATCGACGTCAGGGATCTTCGAAGCAAGAACTTCGAGCAGCTCATCGGCGTCTTCGACGCCGCGATCAAGGCCAAAGAGTTCGTGCCCAATCACTGCGCCGAGCCGCCTTATCTGGCGATGCAGTTCTTTGGGCTGATTAACCAACACATGATGTTCGCGCTCAAGGCTCTCGAGGCCGCGAACACCGATAATGATGGCCTCGATCGGGTGCTGGGGATCTCCCCACAGCCCGAGGCCATCATCGCTTTTATGTCTGGCGAGCAGGCGCGCGCGCGCCTGCTCGAGTTTTTCCTCGGCGGAGCGGGGGCTTTGCGGGATGACGCACGAGAATCAAAGGAAACAGGAGAACGTGATGAAATGGCATGACCCGCGAGAAGCATTTGGGAGCGCGCGTCGGTTGGGAGGGATACTGCTTGTTTCCGGGCTCGCGCTCGGGACGATCGGTTGCAACCCCCCTTCAGAGGCCGCCCCGAAAGAAACCGCCAAGCAAGCGATCAAGCCGATCGCGGTGGAGATTCAGGAGGTCAAGGCCGCGACCTTCCAGCAGACCTTCGAGTTCCCTGGCGTCGCGCAACCGATCGATTCTCGCCGGGTCTCGGCCGAGTCGAGCGGTCGCATCCTCGAGTCCCCTTTCGATGAAGGAGATGAGGTCAAGAAGGGCGACCTCGTCTTGCGCGTGGACGCCAAGTCGACCGGCGCGCAAATCAACCTCCTCAAGGCTCAGGTCAACAGCGCCAAGCGCGAGTACAACCGCATCAAGATGCTCGCCGCCGAAGGGCTCGCGACCCCACAACAACTCGATCAAACCGCCTCGCAGCTCGAGCAAGCCAACCTCGGCCTCAAGCAAGCGCGCGTCGGTCAGTCCATGAGCGTCGTGCGCAGCCCCTTCACCGGCAAGGTCGCGACGAAGTTTCTGGACAAGGGCGAGTTCGCCGCGCCTGGACAACCTGTGCTCGACCTGATCGATGACTCCACCATCAAGATGGAGGTCACCGTCCCAGAGTCCGCGATCGGGTTCGTCAAGGTGGGCGACGAGGTCAAGGTCACCTTCAACGCCACAGGCCAGACCTACACAGGTAAGGTCGTGCGCCGTGGCGTCATGGTCACCCAACCCACGCAGACGTTCCCGATCGAGATCGAGATCCCCAATGAAGAGCGCGAGATCATCCCCGGGATGCGCGCCCGCGTGATCGTCCCCAAGCTCACCTTGAAAGACGCCATCGTCGTCTCGCGTGTAGCCCTCCTCGAGGGCGTCACGCGGCGCGAAGCGATGGTCCTGTAGGGACGCGATGGGGACATCGGCAAGGCGGAG